>NZ_DALZPW010000012.1:0-71121 GCF_032017425.1 Moraxella sp. CTOTU47618
ATTGCTCATATCACTCAATTGTTGAGAAATATGTGCTTGTGAATACAGCTTCTAAAAGTTATCCAATAGCCAAGTAAGCGTTGAAAGTTAGTGTTACCTTCGGCTAAACGTAAAATACGTTCGTTCTCATGCGAAATTTGACAATTGATTTTCTCATTGTCACAATCAAACCACATGTCAAATGCCATTATATTAACCTAACACTTCAACCAACTCACCTTCCACCAAATGCGGACTCATGGCTCGCGTGACTTTTACCATCACCAGTTTACCAATCAACGCGTCATCGCCTTTAAACAATACCGTTCGCGTATTATCCGCCGTTCCCATCAAAAATTCAGGATTGCGGTCGCCATGTTGCTCCACCAACACACGCACGGTTTGACCCACCATGCCTTGGGTTTTTGCCCAAGTCGAATCAATAATCACTTGCTGAAACGCCGCCAAACGGGCTTTTTTGGTTGCTATATCGATATTGTCGGGCAAGTCTGACGCAGGCGTACCTGGACGCTTGGAGTAAATAAAGCTATACGAATGGTCAAAATCCAAATCTTTGGCAAGATTGAGCGTATCTTGGAAATCTTGGTCGGTTTCATTGGGAAACCCGATAATAAAATCGCTTGATAAATACATATCAGGGCGCACCGCGCGCAGTTTGCGGATTTGCTCAATGTAGATATCAATGGTGTGGTTACGCTTCATGGCAGCTAGGATAGCGTTGGAGCCACTTTGCACGGGTAGGTGCAGGTGGGATACCAGTTTTGGTATTTTGGCATACGCTTCAATGATATCATCGCTAAATTCCAGTGGATGGCTGGTGGTATAGCGAATACGCTCAATGCCGTCAACGTGCGCCACATAATGCAATAACTCACTAAAACGGCAAATTGTGCCATCGTGTTTTTCACCGCGGTAGCCATTGACGTTTTGCCCCAATAGCGTTACTTCACGTACCCCTTGGCTAGCAAGGCTGTCAATCTCGGCAAGTACATCATCGAGTGGGCGCGAGATTTCTTCGCCTCGGGTGTAAGGCACCACGCAAAATGAGCAGTATTTTGAGCAGCCTTCCATGATGGATACAAACGCCTTAAACCCTTCCACTTTGGACTCGGGTAAAAAGTCAAATTTTTCAATGCTAGGGAAAGACACATCGACGACGCCGATACGGTTTTTGGGTTTGACATCCAGCTGTTTGGTGGATTGGTCATACAGTTCTGGCAGGCGATGCAGGGTTTGCGGTCCAAACACCATATCGACATGCGGGGCACGGCTTTGGATTTTATCGCCTTCTTGTGATGCCACGCAGCCGCCCACACCGATGACCAAATTCGGGTTTTTCTCTTTAAGCTTTTTCCAGCGCCCGAGTTCAGAAAATACTTTTTCTTGCGCTTTTTCACGAATCGAACAGGTATTCATGAGCAGTACATCGGCTTCTTCAGGATTGTCCGTCAGCACCATGCCATGGGAGTCGCCTAGCACATCTGCCATTTTTTCAGAGTCGTACACATTCATCTGACAGCCTTGGGTCTCGATAAACACGCGTTTGACACGAGTATCCGCTGGTGGCATGGTGGGTTCAACACTCACCGCTAGCGTTGGCGTTACCAAATTTTGAGTTTTGGGAATCTGTGCTTTTGGGTCAAAAGTAGCAACTGTCATGACTACACCTAAATGTTTCGCCTAAAATAAACCCTCAATTATAACAGATTTTTTTGCCAAGATGCGGTAGTGATTATTTTGACAGCACTAAATAAATGACATCGGTGTTAAAATTGCCAACCTCATCTATCTCAAAATATTGTCTAACGGGCGCGGCACAATTTTTTTGTAAGGCTCGAATCACTTGTATGCTGGTATCAGGGGTATGCATACGGGCGACCCAACTGTCAAAATTTAACGCCAGTTTTTGCATCTCGACAGTCGCCACGAAAAAGCCGGTGATTTCTGCAAAATACAACCACTCGGCAAGACTATAATCTTTGACATGACTGGGATCGCGGATGGTTTCAATGGTCTGTAAAAAATTATTGAGCACGGGGTTGCTATTGCCCAACACATCGACAATCACCACTTTGCCACCGTCAGCTAGGGCGCGATGCATCTCAAATAGCGCTTGTGGTACATTTTGCCAATGGTGCGCAGAATAGCGCGTGATAATGGCATCAAATTGCTGGTCGGCAAAGGGTAATTTTTCTGCTGTACCGATTTGTGTGGTGATATTGGTTAAGCCGCGTGCTTTGGCTTGGCTGGCGACAACTTCGGTCATCGTAGGGGTAATGTCATAAGCAATCACTGATGTGGCAACAGGAGCCACCTGATAACTGACGTGCCCACCGCCACAGCCCAAATCCAATATATGCGCAAGCTTGTGCGCCTCAATCAACTGCTTTATTTTGTCGAACTCAGCACCTTGTGCATGAACAGGGCTATTGAGATAGTTGTGGGATTTGTCTTGGTATTGTTGAATATTTAGGGCGTGCTGGGTATGGGTCATGGCTTATCGCATTTAGTTGGTTAATAATAGACTTATCATAAGCCAAATAATATATAATTTATAGTTAATTAAATTTAAAATTAAAAAACTATTTGTTATATAAAATAAGCTGCAACATTTTTATACAATTAGTTGAGATTTGGGTAAATTTTTTTTAGTCGACAATCGTTATAATCGCTTCAGCAAGGTTAACTAATTTTTACATTACTTTTGTCATTTTTTGCCTATTTATCTTATAAAAGGTATTACCAATTATTATGAAAAATCTCAAGCTTTCGATGATTTCATGCGGTGTGATTGCTGTTTTTGCAGAATCTGCTTGTGCAAGTAGCTATTCTGTAGGGACGCCTAGCACGGCGGATAGTTATTTTAACCAAGCCGAACGTGAAGCTAGCCTTGGCAACTTATCGCAAATGGGCAACTATCAGCAAATGATGGCGGGTGGCAGTCTAGCCATGTATCCAGAGTATTGGCAGCTCAATAAAGACTTAGACGCTCAGCCTGCATCAGCGATTGTAAGTTTTGCCAACCGTTATCCACAAACTGCGATGGCAGAAAAATTGGCGGCGGATTATGCGGAAACCAAAGCGCGGATGGGTGATTATGATGCAGTTAGACAAGTGGCGAGCTATGTAACCAATCCTGATGCCAGTGAAGCTTGTGCCATTGCGTTAGGCTTCAATCACGGTGGCGATAGCATGCGTGCTTATACCGAAAAAGGTAATGTTTGGCTCAGCACGGATAAAAAACTGCCGCAGCTTTGCCAACAGTTGGCGACAGAGCTCAATGGCAATCACATGGTTAGCAATGATGACCGTGAGCAGCGACTGTACCGTATGCTACGCACGGGCAACAATGGTGATATCGTGCAGCTTGCCAGCCGATTGGGCGTGCAGCTGAGCTACAATCAGCTCATGAGCATCAGTAGCAGTCCCAATGCGTTTTTTTCACAACTCGGAAGTATGCCAGCAACCGCCAGCAATCGGTATTTATATTTATATGGCTTAGGGCAACTTGCCAAAAAATCTGTCAGTGAAGCGGCGATGCAGCTTAACTATGATGTGGGGCGAAACCCGCAGTTTTTTGATGCCAAAACCCGTCAATATGCCTACCGTACCTTGGGCGTGGCAAGGATGGGCGTCAATACCGATCAAGGGTTTAGTAGTGATGCGGTTGATTGGATGCAAAAAAGTCTGGGCGTACCATTTAATAATGAAGAAGCCGAAAACTATGCCCAAGCAGCGATACGCTATAGCCGATGGTCAGATTTGGCACAAGCCATTGGCGCAATGGACTATAAAAATCAGCAGCAACCGGTATGGCAATATTGGCTTGCCAAAGCCTACAAATTGGGCGGCACCAGCCAGCAGCGTCAACAAGCCAATCAGCTATTTAGTCAATTGGCGCAAACCAATGACTATTATGGACTGCTTGCCAAAGACCAACTGGGGCAGCGTTTTGACCGATTACCGACCAATCCACCGGTGAGCAATAGTGATTACTCACGCCTCGCAAGCGATAGTTTCTTTAATCGCGCATTTACCCTCTATAAACTTGCCGCCAATCCCAGCTATACCAACCGTGAATGGAACTGGGCGGTAAAAAAAGCACGTGACCGTGGTGATGAGAGGATGATTCTGGCAGCCGCGCAAACCGCCTCGGACATGGGATGGTACGACCGTGCTATCTATGCGCTGGAGTCTACCAAAACGATTCCAAATTCGGCACTGGCATTCCCAATGCCTTATCAGTCTAGTGTCGTGCAATACAGCCGCCAAGCAGGAATCGATCCTGCGTGGGCGTATGGCATCATGCGTCAAGAAAGCCGTTTTAATATCGGCGCTCGCTCGGGTGTCGGGGCAGGGGGGTTGATGCAAATCATGCCAGACACCGCGCGCTATATCGCACGTAAATTGGGCGAACCGTATGAACCATCTCGCGTCGCAGGGGGCGATACCAATATTCGCTACGGTACGTATTATATGGGCGATATCTTAAATAAATTGGGGGGTCAGCCTGTACTAGCCACCGCGGGCTACAATGCAGGGCCAGGTAAGGCCAAAACTTGGCAACCTGAGAATGGTAGCCTAGCGGCTGATCAGTATGTTGAGACCATTCCTTATGCAGAAACGCGCAATTATGTCAAAGCCGTGATGGAAAATACCACCCATTATGATGTGCTCCTTGGCGGCAGCAACCAACCGATTACTCAGCGTATGGGTATTATTGCTGCTAAGTATTAATTCAATCTGTATTACATAAACCTGCTAAATCTTCGCAAAAATAACAGCTAATTAATTGATAATGGTCAATAAATTACTGTTGTTTTTTAGTATATACAGGGTTTACAAAATCTGACCCAGTTAGTATGATTTCAAAGAATTGGCATGACTCATAAACATTAGTTTCGTTTGGCAAAAAATTTAGTTATTTCAAGCAGAAAATTGATAAGTCAACCACCATTTTTATCACTTCTATTTTAAAAGCTCACTGTAAACGTTAAAGCAACCTGCTTGTTTTTAATCATCGACTATTTGGTTTAATTGCTATGCTGTCATCTTGTCTAAAAACATTGCTCGATTTTACCAACTGGCACAAGGTCTCACACACCGCCACATTGGCGTCGTTAAAGTTTAGGGCAAAGATTCAAGATGATGAGGCAGCGGCAAATTTAGCCAGTTTAATTATCAACTCAAGTGATCAAAAAAGCGCAAAGTTTAGTGGCTATTTGTCAGTTGGCTGCTTGGCGGTGATGGGTGCTTTAGCAACCCCAGCTGCCCACGCCGACAGTGTTTTGGGAGTGGAATTATCCCCTGCTGTCTGCAAGCTTAACCCATACATGGGTAATCTTCGCCAATGTATCGAAGGCAACCCGATGACGGTGAATTTTTATCGGGTGGCGAACCAGTCTTGTAGTAATAGCCGCTATAGCATGTCGCCACTGCAAGAAAAGATCACCTCAAAAGTCATTCCAGACGGTAATATTCGCAAAAATATCTGGCAGCAGTATGGCCGCTGTAGTGGCCTAAGTACCCCTAATTATTTTCGTACCATTAACTCGCTTGCCAGTCAATTAAAACTCCCAAAAGAACTCAGTAGCGGTCGCAGTTATCGATTCACGTCCAGTGGCTTGAGCCACCAATTATTATCTTTAAACCCTGGCATGAAACCAAACTCGTTTAATTTTTTCTGTCAAAAAAATAGTGCAGGTCAATCTGTATTGACCTATATTAACGTGTGCTATGACAATAACGGACGGTTTGCCCAATGTGCCACCCGCTCTTACGCCTGTCCTAGTCAATTTTTGATTGATGGTAATTATTGAGGGATGGCGGTATCAATTTTTGCCTAGTTTTAAGCGTTTTTTATTTTGTTCTTTGCCTCACTTCAACCCATAATTGTCAAGCTCACCCGACAATTGACCCCATAAATTTATGGTCTTTGATGGTGACAAGTGATAAACTAGGCAAGCTTTTTTAGACAACTTTTTCTGCTTTTTTCACTGCCTTGCTTTTGCAAAGGATCTTGTACTTATCATAATAGGAGCTTTCAATGAAACAGCCTGTTCGTGTTGCGGTGACTGGTGCTGCTGGTCAAATCAGTTATTCATTATTATTTCGTATCGCATCGGGTGATATGTTAGGTAAAGACCAACCTGTCATTTTACAATTATTAGAAATCACGCCAGCCTTAGAAGCCTTAAAAGGTGTGGTAATGGAACTTGAAGATTGTGCATTCCCATTGCTAGCGGGCGTCGTACAAACTGACGACGCTAATGTTGCGTTCAAAGATGCGGACTATGCACTACTTGTGGGTGCCCGTCCTCGTGGTCCTGGCATGGAGCGTAAAGATTTGCTCGAAGCTAACGCCGCCATCTTCTCTGCACAAGGTAAAGCGTTAAATGACAACGCTAGCCGTAATGTCAAAGTATTGGTTGTGGGCAATCCAGCTAACACCAATGCCTTAATCGCACAGCGCAATGCCCCAGACCTAGACCCACGTAACTTTACAGCGATGACACGTCTTGACCACAACCGTGGTATGGCGCAACTGGCTGAAGAAACTGAAACCACCGTGAATGACATCAAAAAAATGATCATTTGGGGTAACCACTCTTCAACCCAGTACCCAGATTTGACTTTCACTACGGTAAAAGGTCAACCTGCCCTAGAGCAAGTACAACGTGACTGGTACGAAGGTACTTATATCCCTAACGTACAACAGCGTGGTGCTGCCATCATTAAAGCACGTGGTGCCTCATCAGCGGCATCTGCTGCAAATGCTGCGATTGCGCACATTCGTTCATGGGCACTAGGCACTGACGAGAATGATTGGGTATCTATGGGTGTTTACTCAAATGGTGAATACGGTATCCAAAAAGGTCTTATCTATTCATTCCCATGTACTTGCCAAAATGGCGATTGGAAAATTGTTGAAGGGCTAGATGTTTCATCGGCTTTCTCACAAGAAAAAATGAAAGCCACCGAAACTGAATTGGCTGAAGAGCGTGATGCAGTAAGCCACTTACTTCCTAACTAATTAGGTTACAATCTTTTAACTTGATAAAAAAACCAGTCTCATTAGGCTGGTTTTTTTACATGAAATAACCACACTATACAATCAAATCACATTTTTTTTACCCAATTTTGGCTACACTGAAGTGACTATTTAGATAGTATTAGACTAATATATTATTAGAATGGTCTGACGATATAAATAACCTGTGGCACTTTTTGATAATTTTTGAATAAAATAAGTGCTACAAAATAATGACATTAAAATAAATATTGATACTTTTAAACGTTGATACTAAACGTTGATACTTTTAACAGTACTAGGAGAACCACAATGATGACAGATGGCGAAAGAAACATTAATATGTTATTTGAACAAATGGGTATGGATGGCGATGATGCTGCGGTTGAACAATTTATTCAAGAAAATCAATTGGCGCAATCAGTCCAGCTGAGCGATGCACCTTTTTGGAGCGACAACCAACGTAAATTTTTAAAAGACGAATACCGTGCAGATGCAGGTTGGATTGAAATCATCGATGAGCTCAACACCCGTCTACACAAAGATGCCATGGATGCACAAAAACTGGCTAAATAAGTCATTTTAATACTGTCAAAGGTATTTTCTAAATGTATTACAAACTAACTAAAAAACCCAATCACTGATTGGGTTTTTTACCTTGTTAAAACAAGTGGTCAAAATAATTAGGGAGCCAATTTTTGTAAATGGGCAATACGGTCATCAAGGGAGGGATGGCTGGCAAATAACTGGGCAAAACTAAATCCCCCTTTACCTTCATTAATGGCAAAGGCTTTCATGCCTTGTGGCATATAGTCGGGATGCTGGCTGGCAGGTTTTAACGCTTCTAAGGCAGCAATCATGTTGTATTTACCCGCCAAACGCGCGCCTGCTTCATCCGCACGGTATTCACGATAACGAGAGAACCACATAACCACTGCTTGTGCAGCAATACCAAACACAATATCTAACACCATACTGGTAATGTAATAGCCCATGCCAGGTGAATTGCTGTCATTTTTAAATACCGCCTGATCTACAAATAAACCCACAATGCGCGCAAAGAACATCACAAAGCTGTTAACCACTCCTTGCACAAGCGCTAAGGTCACCATATCACCATTGGCAACGTGACCAATTTCATGGGCAAGTACCGCTTCGACTTCTTCTTGGTTCATCGATTGTAGTAGCCCGGTCGATACCGCAACCAAAGCCTTGTTTTTATTCCAACCTGTGGCAAAGGCATTGGGCGATGGATTATCAAAGATACCCACTTCTGGCATATCAATATTGACGTTTTGCGCTAAACGGCGAACCGTTTCGACCAGCCAAACTTCCAACTGGGTAGCAGGCTGTTCAATAACTTGCGTACCTGTAGAGCGTTTTGCCAACCATTTTGACATCAACAGCGATACAAAAGACCCTATCATACCGTAGATGAAACACATCACCAGCAGGCTAGTCGTGCCTGTGCCGCCCAAATTGAACCCTAGCATTGGCGCGATGACGTTCATGACGATACCAAACACCACCATCACCGCTAGGTTAGTTAAAAGAAATAAGCCAATTCGTAACATGACGGTTTCCTAAAGACAATCAAACGATTAAATATACTTATCAACAATAAGTTGACTATGATATTTAATATAATAGCGTTTAATGCAACAAATTAAAGGGAAAAGTGGCATAAATTTGTAACATAAAAAAAGCCAGTATTAAACTGGCTTTGCGGTGATAGACACGCTTGCTAGCGGACGATAGTATAAGAGTTAGCGGAATTGTAGCTAACATTTTGAAAGCCATTGCTGCTAGTACTAGAGCGCAGATTGGGGTCATTGCGATATAAGTTGTTGTAGCGGCTTAATACACGTTGTACGTAGTCACGGGTTTCACGAAATGGGGGAATACCGCCGTATTTACTGACATTGCCTTCACCGGCATTATAGCTCGCTATCACATGCTGAACATTACCAAAACGGTTTTGTAAAAATTTCAAATACTTTGCCGCGCCTTCGATGTTCTCGGCAGGGTTCCAAGCGTTATACACACCAAACCGCCTAGCCGTCGCAGGCATTAATTGCATTAACCCCTGTGCCCCAACAGGTGAGCGCGCATTGGGATTAAAACCTGATTCAGTATGCATCATGGCTTTCATCAATGCAGGGTCGACACCATGACGCAGCGCAGAAGCCACAATCATACTATCGTAGCTATTTTTGTTGCCACGTGCACTGGCAGCTACTGCAGCTTCATTGGCGCCCCAATTGCTATAACTATGCACATTGGTATCCGCGTAATAAGTCACTTTGACTTTTTTAGTAAAGTTTTGGAAATTATTTCCTGCAGGGCGGTTGTTGCTGACTACATTGGTCAACAGTACCTGACCGTTGCTATCTTTAAACACATACATATTGCCAGCGTTCGCTGCATCCATACTTGCCAAACCACCCAATGACAATAGGGAAGCCGATAGCAAATAGGCTAGGCGAGGTTTTTTTGCAAACAATACCATAAATATACCTATGTAAAATTTTTGACAATACGTCACAGTAAAGCACATGACTATAAAATTTGAGGTTAGCGTAATGGTTTAAACTGACATAAAAAGATAAAATTCGTTATGTTTCAATGACATTTGATAACAATATTATAAAAGAATTGGCATGAAATATACCATAAATCTGTCAAAAACTGGTTAAAGTTTACAAAAAATCAGATAAGGGGAAATAAGGGAATAAATTGCTAAAAAACTTGTATAACTTTTGGCTTGGATACGAAGGATTAGAAAAACAAGGGCTCAAAATTTTTAGTCATAAAAACTATCAAATTTTCAAGCCTTAAATCTTAAAAAAAAAAGTAAAATTTTTTGCTTGCACTTTGCAAAAAACTATAACTCTATGATTTATATAACTAAAATAATTGGTTAAAAAATAACCAATTTAGAGATAACCTATAGTGATATGCGGTTTATTGTTGTCAAGTCAGAAGTTATCCACATGGTTATCCACATAAATTGGGGAAAATAACCTAAATATTTGATATTTATTAAAAATAAACTCAAATAACCTTAAAAATAACTGAAAAAAATCTGATAGCATAATGGGCGACATGACAAAAGAATGACAAATTGACGAATATATTTTTAAGATTTAACCAACTTATGGTCAATAAGCGCAGTTTATCGGACTTTACAGTCATTTATTCATTCAAAAAAACCTGCACCGACTCAAGATTGATGCAGGTCTAATGGTGCCAATGGCTATAAAATTATGTCTCGTCGGCAGTATCCAATGGTTGCTGCTGTAATAGTTGTTCAAATGGCTCAAGCACTGGCGCAAGCAGTTTGGCTTGTGCTTGCGACAACACTTCCTCAGGTGCGATACCAAATTCACCCAACAACTGCTTAAGCTTGTCCACCGACATCGTGGCAGTCAGTTTAGTTTGACCTGTTTCATCGTAGCTGAGGTCTTCAATCACTTCTAACTTATGTAGTTCGTGTTGCAATTGTCCAAAATTAGCGGGTAAGGTTAATTCAAACCGCTGTAATTGGCCCACCAATAGTTGCTGCACGGCAAGGGTGAGTTGCTCGATACCTAACCCCTCATAGGCAGAGATATACACCCGATTGGGCTTGGCTTTATCACTATAACCGATGTGCGGCGGCTCACCTGTGAGATCAATTTTATTAAACACATTTAGCACAGGCACTTGATTATCAATTTCCGCTAACACAGATTGTACCGCGGCGATTTGCTCATGCATGTCTTCACGGTGACTATCAATGACATGCAGCAACAAATCTGCCTCTAAGGTTTCTTCTAGCGTGGCATGGAAGGCTTCCACTAGCTCATGGGGCAAATGGCGGACAAAACCGACCGTGTCGACAAGTACCACCTTACCCACGCCCGACCATGACACACTCCGTAGCGTCGGGTCAAGCGTCGCAAATAGCTGATTGGCGGCATAGATGTTTTCATTGGTCAGGGTATTAAATAAGGTGGATTTACCCGCATTGGTATAACCGACCAGTGAAATTGTCGGCACCGATGATTTTTGGCGTTTGGCACGACCTTGTGCGCGGGTTTGTTTGACCTTATCAAGCTTGGCTTTGAGCTGCCCGACACGCACCTGTAACAAGCGTCTATCGGTTTCAAGCTGGGTTTCGCCTGGACCGCGTAGACCAATACCACCTTTTTGGCGCTCCAAGTGCGTCCAGCCGCGTACCAAGCGAGTCGCTAAGTGATTAAGCTGGGCAAGCTCAACTTGCAGTTTACCTTCGTAGGTTCGCGCCCGCTGGGCAAAAATATCCAAGATAAGCCCCGTTCTATCAAGCACACGGCACTGCACCAAGCGCTCAATATTACGTTCCTGCGATGGGGTCAAACTATGGTTAAAAATGACAATATCTGCCTCATATTGTTTGACAAGTTCCCCGATTTCTTCAGCTTTACCCGTACCCACAAAGTATTTAGCGTCAGGCTTAGACCGCGTACCTGTGACCAAGGCTTGTTTTTGCGCCCCTGCCGAATCCACCAGCAATTCAAATTCTTCCAAATCGTCTGGGTCATTGAGATGGGTAATGTTTAAATGGACTAAGATGGCTTTTTCACCACCTTCATAACGCTCAAAATACTCCAATGATTTATCCTTTCGTTGTGAGTGTAAAAATGTGTCTATATCTAAATGTATTATCTAAGTCTATTAAGTTAAACATTTGCTTAAATAGTCGATAGCCGCGTTAGAAAAGCGCTAGCCACGATAGATGGGTTATATATATAAATATAAGGTTTTTTTGCAGAACTTTTAGTCAAATTTACAATTAGTAACTTAAAACGGGGGTAAAGGCGCAGGTTTGGTCATGGTTTTGCCATGAAAACGTCATTGAAACGACACTGGTGTCACGCATACTGAATTCATCCAGACTGACTGACCACCCACAATCGGATGATGGCGGCTTTGTAGCTTTGAGAATGCATCAATGACAAGCAAAGGCATTTTTCGCTCAGCAGCTGGCTAATGCCATAGCAAAAACCACCATAGGTAACAGTAAGATGACTGATTTTGTAGAACAAACTAATTTTGTAGAACAAAATAACGGCGCCAAATTATACGAAGATATCGCCACTTATCCTGTTGATAGTCTTTTTAATACCCAGTTTGTTGCGCAGTTGCTGGCACATAATTTTGCTGATATGGCTGTGGTAGAGACCCTAGCGCCGCTGGTGAAGCCAACGCTTAGCCGCCCAAGTGCGCGTCATCGCCCGTTATTTAAGTCAGTGATTATTAACGTGAGTGAGGATAAGTTTTCGCTACAAACCGAGCAGCATTTACTCAATGCCCAGCGCCTACGCACTTTGACCTTTACCCAAGCGTTTTCTGTAAGTTTTGGGGGGTTTCATCCAAGCTCGGAGCAGCCGCTAGATCGGGATGATTTTGATAATTATTGCACCCATGTGGTGGTGTATGACGAAACCAAACAAGATAGCTTTGGGCAGCCACTCGCGGTGGCAACCACCCGCTTACTCGATAAAAATGGCGCGATAAAAGCTGGGCAATTTTATAGCGAGCATGAGTTTAGACTGGGTCGCTTGCTCGATGATTACCCCTATAATGTGCTAGAAATCGGTCGCACCTGTGTGCACCCGGATTATCGCGGTATTACCACGATTAATCATTTGTGGGAATCCATCGCGGCAGTCGCCAAAGCTTACAATGTCAATGCGTTTATGGGCTGTGCCTCAGTTCCGATGGAAGAGGGCAATGTGCAAAACTGGTTAGATTATCAGCTTGATAGTACCAAGCTAGATGTCAAAGTGACCCGTAAATTGCCAGAGCACAAACTATCCGCTATCGATTTGGCGCAAGTGGCTGATGTGGACTTGGCAAATCCGCAAAATTTCGCTTTGCCAGCGCTATTGAAAATGTATGTCAAAATGGGCTGTAGTCTTGGCGCAACGGCTTGTTATGATCCTGAGTTTGATTGTGCCGATGTGTTTGTTTGGTTGCCGTTTGAACAGGTCAAACCGCGTTATCAGCACTATTTGCACTAACTTGTTTATTGATAGAGGCAAAGATGCTAATCTTGACCAATATAAACCGGGTTTGGTTACTGTTATTGAGTGATTGATACTTAATAATTGTTACTTAGGGATTGCTATTGGGTTATTGCTAAAACTCAAACAGACCTAGTAAGCTGTGTGCCCAATAATTTGCTATACTACATCCACAATTTTTCACTCACATACTTACCTTATGCAAAAATCTGACTCTAACCTCGCCCCATCTGTGCTGACGATTAACAACCTACTAAGCGAAACGGCAAAACAACTGCGACAACCTGCTACCTACAGTAAAAAGAATTTGGCGACCCAGTGGCAACGCAGCAAGCGCGTTGTGAGCTTAATGGCTGCGATTCAAACAGGTATCGGCTATGCTTGGCAAATTAGCCGCACACCAAATCCCGATAATCAGCAAATCATCCAATTGATTCAAAAATTCTGTAAAAAATCGCTCAAATCGTTAGGCATTGAGGTGACTGCACTTGAGCCAATACCGACACATCACGCGCTATGGGCGAGCAACCATATCTCTTGGCTCGATATCCCTGTGGTGGGTAGTATTGTACCGACTTTCTTTTTGTCCAAAGCAGAAATTGCGCATTGGCCAGTGATTGGATGGATGGCGTCTACCGCCAATACCTTATTTATCAAGCGCGGTTCGGGCGATACCAGTAAAATCAGTGAGCAAATGAGTGAGTTTTTATCGCAAGGCTCACCCGTGGTTTTCTTCCCAGAAGCGACGACCACAGACGGCACAGCGATTAAACGTATATATGGTAACTTATTGCAGTCTGCGATGGACAGCCAAGTGCTCATTCAACCGATTGTGATTTGCTATGTCAACCAAGATGGCGAGCTTGACCAAAACATTCCGTATTATGGCGATATTGGCTTGATAGATAGCGTCAAACGTGTCCTTGATAATCGTCCTACCAAAGCGTATGTGTTGCCGTTAGCAGCCATTGACCCTGCGGGTAAAACCCGAAATGAAATTACCGCTATCTTGCAGCAGCGCATGGTGGATGGATTGGCGCGTTTGCACCAACAAGTGCTTCACACTAAACAGCCTTAATAGTTACGGTTTTCTTTTAGTTAATTATTAAAGCCAAGCGCTTATTGTCTTGGCTTTTTTTTATTATGTGAATATCACAGACGCTCACTAAAATTTTTTCAGTCTCTTTGTATTGTAATAAAATGTAAAAATTTTATTAAATTATGTTATCATACTACCCAGCAAAACGTTATGTGACACTCAGTTGCGATTATAGATTGGATACGGGGGTTGAACCGTTAACCTCCATAAACCACCGATGAGCGCCGCTTAATCAGCCCCTCACTTAACAACATTTCCCTTCTATTTTTGCCCTATTATTTTTGCACGATGCCAGCCATAATTAAGAATGATTTTAATACGGATTGCATGGGTGCAAGTTTATTTTTATTTTGCCCACTAAATTTGCCCACTAACCCCTAATTTTGTTTACTAAAAAGGTTCTTGATATGCGTACCGATATGTTTCAACAAATCTTAAACGACCTAAACAGCTCTTCAGCGGATGTAGAAGCCTCGGCGTTGATTTCGACCGATGGTTTGATGATTGCGTCAGCATTGCCAGCGGGCATTGATGAAGACCGTGTCGGTGCGATGTCAGCGGCGCTACTATCACTCGGTGACCGTGCAGGTCGAGAACTAGCGCGTGGCAGTATCGAGCGCGTCATGGTACAAGGCGAAAAAGGCTATGTGATTATGTCGGCATCGGGTACAGAAGCGGTATTGACCATTTTGACCAAACCAAATGCCAAATTGGGTCTGGTGTTCTTGGATATGAAGCGTGCGGCTGAAGCCTTATCAAAACTTATCTAAAACTTACAAATAGTTTAACTTTGTCAGCCTTTCACTAATATTCGCAACCGTGACTCAATCAAAAATTTATCCATCAAAAATTTATAAGGAGAGGTAATGAAATCTGTACAATTACCCGATATGGACCAACCTGCTAGCGATGCTACAGCGCATCGTCTGACTTACTCAGATGGCTCAAGTCGTATCGTTTATACCACCGAAAACGAGCTACCTTATCCCGATGGCAAACTTATCGTGTCACGCGTGGATTTAGATGGCATTATCACCCACGCCAATGACGCCTTTGTAGATATCAGTGGCTATAGCCGTGATGAATTAATTGGTGCGCCGCATCATATTTTGCGACATCCACAAATGCCAAAAGCCGCCTTCAAAGACCTGTGGCAAACAGTCGAGGCGGGCAAAAAATGGCATGGCTATGTCAAAAACTTGTGCAAAGATGGTAGCTACTACTGGGTGTATGCGACAGCTGTGCCCAATATCCGCCATGGCGAAACGGTTGGCTATACCTCGGTACGACGCAAACCATCACGCAGCAAAATCGCGCAAGCTGAAGCACTGTATCGCAAAATGCTAGAGGAGCAAGCCTAATGACAATTAATTTACTCATTGCGCCTGACTTCGCACCTGAGCGTTTTGCAGGGTGGCATATGCTCAATACACTGCTACAAAAAAAATCCGGCATTCACATTCACTTACTGACACCCGCGTCTGCGCATGAACAAAACGACTTAATCCAAGCGCAAAACGTGGATATTATCTATGCCAATCCCTTTGACGCAGCGACCATGATTCGGGAGCAGGGTTATCGCGCCGTGGCTCGTCCGCTGGGCAAATCTGATGAAATGGTGATTGCTGCAAAAGCCGGCAGTGGCATTGCAGCACTTGAGGATTTAAAAGCAGGCTGCACCATTGTCATGGCAGACAACCGTGATGTCAAATTGATTGGGCTTCGTTTGCTAGAAGCCGTGGATTTGTTAGAAGCTGACATTACTTGGAAAGTTACCGAAACTTACCAAGCCGCTGCGCGTAATTTGATTAAAGGCGAAGCCGATGCGGCATTCTTTTTATCAGATGTCTATCATAGCTTGTCACGCTTGACCTTATCGCAAATGCAGGTATTGGTTGAAAGTGATTTGAGCGATATCAGCCATGTGTTGCTGGTTAAAGAGAGTTTTGCCGACAGTGAGCCATTTATCGATGCCTTATTAAGCTTAAAAGACACCGCAGAGGGCGAACAAGTATTACAAGAACTGGGGATGAGCGACGGTTTTGAGCCGATGACCCAAGAAGACGGCGAGTTTATGATTGATTTGATGGATACCTTATTGGATTAATCGGTCAAGCTTGTCATCTTGCCCAATAGCGCAATTCATGTTTAGATGGAGTTGCGCTTTTTTTATGCTGAAGCGTTTTGATTGCAATCGGGTTTAATAGTATAGTAGGGGATAAATGCGTGGATTTTTCACAGCGTCAGTCACTAATACCTCACCCTTGTCACATAACTTTTTATATAATTAGGCTAATTTTTTGAGGAATCAGCATGTATTCATTGTCGAATCGTAATCGTAGAAAATTTCAAAAACATTGGCTTAATTTTCGTCTCTATAGTCGCCAAGTGATTGACCAACCGATGAATATGGATATCCATACCAGCCGCATCATGGCAGCGATGGAGCTTGATGAAAAAGAGCCGTTGCAAGGTGCGTTAGCCGATATGTTTTATGGTTGTTGGTTTGACGTGCCCTATTTTGGTGACCGTATCCTCAACCAAGTCAGAGAAAAACTAACGCCAACACTGCTACAAGGGTTTGATCAATGCATCAATCATGGTGAGTATGTGTTTAAAGTAAGCCATCTTGCCACACGCTGGAGCGTATTGGTATCGCCTTCAATGAACACTTATCAACACCAACTACGTGTGTCCACTGATGACTCAAAAGTAGTGGCACAAATGACGATTGCTTCGCTATTAGATATCATGGAAGAAGAAGACGATCCAGAAGACCAAGCTGAGCAAATTGCCGAAATCGAAGAAGAATTCTTTAACCATTGCCTTGTTTGTCATGACCGATTGGCATTTAGTATGGTTTGGTGGGAAATGTCAAAAAACAAATGGGATTTTAATGACAAATGGCTTGAAACCAAAGAATATTTTGCCAAGCAAGCCGCTTAATTATAGCCGAATGAATTAGCTTTTGAATTTACCAAGCCTATCACAGTGATTGACAACATGACCTTTGCCGTCTATCAAAATTTAAGGAAAACACCATGCCAGAACAAAACGACACCTATGTGATTTTAACGCCTGCCGGGGTATTGCATAGTTTTTCAAGCGCCAATCCCTCAGAGCAGCAACTAGCCTTACAAGCGGTGCTCGCACCTGAAGAAAGTATGACGGCACGGGAATGGGGTGAGCGTTATAGTGACACTTGGCTAGATATGTTTATCGAAGAAGGTTGGATTGAGACCCTTGAAAAACGGGTGATCGCTCCGCACGTGCAGCTGGATAATTTCTTAAAATATGTAGCAGCAAGTCTGTCAGGTAGTCGCCGAGTCGTAATTGCATCCGATGAAGGTTTTTGTCTAGCAAAAATGGGCTTTACTCAGCAAGAAGCAGAGACGCTGTCGGTAGCCGCTGCCGATTTTTATGGCTTTTTAGAACGCCAACAGCAGCGCGGTTGGGCGGTACATGGCTATGGGGTGTCATTTTTTACCAGTATTGATATGTTGATGCCCAATACCAGTATTGTGTTTTTATGGATCAACAAAACGGGCTATTTCTTGATTATTGAAGATGAGCCGCTCATCAATAACCGCGCTTTTGTGGAATTGGTGTGGGGTATTAAAGCGACGGGCGAACGTTTTGAGCAGCGTGCAAGACTGGCAGAACAATCAGACGCAAAAGAAGGTGATGCGGCAGACGATGATACCCAAACGGTTAATTGATAGACAATAAAAAACCGCTGAGAGTTAATCAGCGATTTTTATTGTCAGTGATTGTTTATTGAAAGCTTCCATTCAGCTTAAGGTCAGTTTAATGCCAGCTAAATATCAGCTTAGTGTGATACCTTTGCTGTCTTTTGGTGTCACTCTAAAAATCTGCACTTTAAACAGTATATTTTGACCTGCCAATGGATGGTTAAAATCCACTTTGATGGCATCTTCATTGACGTCACTGACCACACCCACGAGCGTGGTTTTGCCTTTATCTTCAAATTCCATCATGGTACCGACTTCAGGCAAATTGCCCGTCACGGCAAACTGCGCATGACTAAAAGTCTGTACGTTGTCAGGGTTCCATTGACCAAACGCTTCGTCAGGCGACAGCGATGCGGTGCGCGTGTCACCCGCTGTCAAGTTGATGAGTACCTTCTCAAACCCTTCAAGCAGACTGCCATCACCCACCACCAAGCGAACAGGTTCGCCACGCTCAAAGGTTGAGTCGATGACGGTGCCATTTTCTAAGCTGACCTCAAAATGCAAATCAACAGTTGAGTCTTGAGTGATGCGGGTTTGTTCATTTGGCGTAATAATGTCATGATTCATGCGGTTGTTCATCCATCTAAAAATTAAAGGGTTTTACGTTTGGATTCTAATAAAAACGCATCGATTAAAATCAACACAACGCCAATATTAATCGCCACATCAGCTATATTAAAAATCGGGAAATGCCACGCATTGCCATAGTGCACATGCAAGAAGTCAATCACATAGCCCAAACGTACCCGATCAATCAAATTGCCCAAAGCGCCCGCCATCACCAATGACAAGCCCAAAGCCAATAATTTGGCTTGTTGGGGTATTTTGCGTAGATACGCCATGATGCCAAGGGAAACAGCCAGTGCCAGTCCGCTAAATAGCCATTTTTGCCAGCCGCCTTTATCTGCCAAAAAACTAAACGCCGCGCCATAGTTGTGAGCAAGGGTAAAGTTAAAAATCGGCTCAATAATCGGCGTGGTTTGATATAGCTGGTAGTTGTGCTCAAAGTACAACTTGGTCAGTTGATCAATAATCATTGCCAAAACCGCAATAGCATACCACATCATAGCTTTACTGCCGTTGATGGGTAGGGTAGTGGATGAATGAGTGGCAGTAGTCGTTGCCTGTGTATTAGGCATAATGACGCACCTCGCCTTGACCTTCGACATTCTCTACGCAGCGACCACAGATTTCTGGATGGGCAGGATTGATGCCGATATCCTCACGAATGTGCCAACAGCGGATACATTTTTCGCCCGTGGCAGGCTTGACCACCACCGCAACTTGGCTGTCTTCATCGGTATAGGTCACATCGCTTGATTGGTTGGCGCTTGGTTGGTTGGTTAATGCCGCTACATTGGCTTGGCTTGAAATCAACACAAATTTGAGTTCATCGCCTAATCGATTGAGTGATGCCATGGTAGTATCTGGTGCATATACAGTGACATTAGCCGATAAATTGGCATTAATCACTTTATCAGTGCGCGCAATTTCATAGGCTTTGTTAACAGTTTCTTTGACATTCAAAATCGCTTGCCAATCCGATTCGCTCACGTCATCCAATACCACTTCTGGGAATTCATACCATTCCTCGGTAAAGATGTAGCCATTGCCATTGCTTGTATGGGGACCTTTTAAGATTTCCCAGGCTTCTTGTGCGGTGAATGACAAAATCGGTGCAATCCAGCGCAGTAACGCATGGGCAATATGATAAATCGCAGTTTGTGCTGAGCGGCGCGCTTCACCATTGGCTTTGGTGGTGTATTGACGGTCTTTGATGATGTCTAAATAAAAACCGCCCAAATCTTGTGAACAAAAACCCACCACCGCTTGACACACTTGGTGAAAATCCATGTTGGTATAAGATTGGCGAATGTCAGCTTGTACCGCTTCAGCGCGTTTTAAAATGTACTTGTCAAGGCTGACCAAATTGCTAGCATCCACCATGTCGGTGGCTGGGTCAAAGTCGTCTGTATTCGCCAGTAAAAAACGAATGGTGTTACGAATACGGCGATACATATCCGTGGTGCGCGCAAAGCCTTCAGTCGATACTGCCATCTCGTAACGGTAGTCACTTGAGCCGACCCATAGACGCACGATATCAATACCATATTTATTAGCAAGTTCTTGCGGCTCAAAGCCTTTGGTATTGCCTTTGGATTTTGATAATTTATAGCCTTTGGCATCTACGGTAAATCCGTGCGTCAACACTTGCTTATACGGTGGACGACCATAAATCGCTTCACTCACCAAAAGTGACGACTGAAACCAACCCCGATGTTGGTCAGAGCCTTCAAGATATAAATCCGCAGGATTGGCTAAGTCAGGACGATTGGCAAGCACGGCAAAATTGGTCGACCCTGAGTCAAACCACACATCTAGCGTATCGGTCGATTTTTGATATTCTCTAGCATCATCCCCAATAAAGTCTTCAGCCGCGGCATCAAACCACGCTTCCACACCACCTTGCTCAATCACTTGCGCGACTTTTTCCATCAGCTCAGCCGTATTTGGGTGCAAATTGCCCGTGTCTTTATGGATAAAAAAGGCAATCGGCACGCCCCAAGTACGTTGGCGGCTGATACACCAATCTGGGCGACCATGCATCATCGATTCGATACGATTTTGTCCCCAACTGGGTGTCCATACCACTTTTGGAATATCGGTCAACGCCTGTTCACGCAGACCTTGGCTTTCCATGTTGATAAACCATTGTGGCGTTGAACGGAAAATAATCGGCGTTTTGTGTCGCCAGCAATGCGGATAGCTGTGAGTAATCACGTCATGCTTGAGCAAATGCCCACTGGCTTTGAGCGTTTCGATAATTTTTGGTTGCGCTTTATAAATATGCTCGCCGACAAAAACTTTGGCTTCAGGCAAATACACGCCATTACCTGCGACTGGGTTTTCGGTGGGCAAGTGAAATTTTTGCCCGACCATATAGTCATCGACGCCGTGCGCGGGCGCAGTGTGTACCAAACCCGTACCGCTATCTGCCGTCACGTGGTCGCCTGTGATAATCGGCACTTGGCGCTCGGCAATCAGTGGATGCTGTGCTTTAAGTACAGTTAACGCATCGCCTTTCACGGTCGCCAACACACTGTATTCTTTGGCGTTAAACACACTCATTAAATGCGGAACTAAATTGTAAGCGACAATTAAATGGCTGATTTTCGACTGTTGTTTTTCGCCTGCCATTTGATAAAACAAGCGCTCACCCAAACCGTTGTCAGCGGTTTTTTGATAAGTTGCGCCAATTTTTTCTAACGCTTTGGCAGAACGCTGATTATCGGGGGCAACATGAAACCAAATCGTTTCTCGCTGCGATTGGGCATGACTTAGCATAACCGATTTAATTTCGGCATTTGCCCCTGACCCCCAATACTCACGGATCAAAAAGGTATAGCCAATTGCAATCGAATTTTCTTCAACATTATCATCATAAAAACGCGTTGTGCCGATAATGTCATTGGTTTTTTTATCGACAATCGCAAAGGCTTTTTGCTCAAGGGCTTTTTTGAAATACGGCTCAAATACGGTAGGTTCGTGGCGTTTTTCCGGCAACATTTCCCAAATCAAAGGGTCAGATGCACTTGCCTGTAAAGCGGTTTTATCGTCTTTGGTTAAACGGCGAAGTAAATAATTGGGCGTATCAAGGGTAGTAGGAATAGCAAAGGCTTGTTTATTAAACGTGACTTTTACCACTGAGTACTCTAGCTCAGAGCTTGCGGTAATCGCCTGATTGGCAGGCAACGTCCAAGGCGTGGTGGTCCAAATCACCGCCTGCAAAGCGCCATCAACCGCTTTAGTCGCCGCTAATGCCTCACGGTTGACGACATCAAAACCGACATAAATCGCATCGGATTTTTTATCTTCATATTCCACTTCCGCTTCTGCGAGTGCCGAACCACAATCCAAGCACCAATTCACCGGCTTCATACCGCGAGTGATATGACCGTTTTTGTAGATTTCTGCCAATGCACGGACAGTATCAGCTTCTTGCTTGAAGTTCATGGTCAGATAAGGATTTTCCCAGTCACCCAGTACGCCCAAGCGTTTAAAGTCAACCATTTGCAGGTCAATTTGGCTTTTGGCATAGTCACGGCAAGCGCCGCGAAACTCGGTTGACGTCACGATGGCACCGTTTTTGCTTTTATCTTTATGGGGTTGCCCCACTTTACCGACAATGCCTTCTACCTTTTGCTCAATCGGCAATCCATGACAATCCCAACCCGGTACATACGGCGCGTCATAACCGTCAAGCGTCTTGTATTTGACAATCATGTCTTTAAGCACTTTATTCACCACGTGACCCAAGTGAATCTGACCGTTGGCATAGGGTGGGCCATCATGCAATACATACTTTTCACGACCTTGACGAGCGCGACGAATTTGGGCATACACATCGTCGGCAAACCATTGTTCTAGCCATTTAGGTTCGCGTTTGGCAAGGTCGCCACGCATGGGAAATACGGTATCGGCAAGGTTTAGGGTATCTTTATAGTCGATTGACTGATTGTCAGTGTTGTCGGTCATGTAACTCTCGGTATTCTATAAAAAGTGCAAAAGGTAAAAAATTGATAACAGGGTATTATATGTTAAAATTGGCGGATTGACAAAGCGTGGTTTGGCTTATCTCATACTTGATTTTGGTAAGTTTGTCATAAAAAAATCTCACTTACCCAAATAGCTATAAATGCTAAAAATAGTTGAAAACGCTAAAGATAGTTGCTGAAGGATAGCAATGCTCATCAGCCTAAGGGACTGATTTTGCAAAGGCTTGCTGCTCACGCCAGTCAAGTAAATCCACCACGTCTTGGGCAATGCCTTGTTTTAACGCGTCAAGGCTTGGATAATTAATTTCTCCATGTAAAAAATGCAAAAACGTCACTGTGAGTTCTCTGCCGTACAAATCCCCATCAAACTTTGGAAAATTGACTTCCAGTCGCCATTCTACCCCATACTTATTTTTTAGCGCAGGACGAGTACCCACATTGCAAGCGCCAAATAAACTGCCTTTAGTAAGTCCTTGCACGCCTGTTTGACTGTTTTTCCCCAGTGTTGATAAATCTGTGCCATCGGTAGCGGTAACCGATACCGCAAAAATCCCATGCAGGGCAGGCTTGATGCGGTTTAGGGCAATATTGGCGGTGGGAAAATCAAGTGTGCGACCGATTTTATCGCCATGTTCCACCATGCCAGTAATCGCATAATCTCGCCCTAGCAGATGCTTTGCCGTTGCCAAGTCCCCTTGTTGCAAACAGTCTCGAATGCGGGTTGAGCTGACACGCTCATCTTGATGCGCATGGTCGGTCACGGTATGCAAAATTTCTACAGGCAAGCCAAACGCACGCAAAAACTCACTATCGCCAGTGCGGTCATGCCCAAAGCGAAAATCATCGCCCAATACCAAATGCTTTACGTTTAATTTGACCAACATTTTGGCAAAATCGTGTGCCGATAAATTCCGAAAGTCATTATCAAAATTTGCCACAATCAAGCTATCGATACGATGTTCAGCAATCAATTGGGTTTTTTCTGCCAAATTGGTGAGTCTTGCAGGGGCGGTTTGGGGGCTAAAAAACTCACGCGGCTGTGGTTCAAATATCATCACCATACTGGCAAGTTGCTGAGATTTTGCCAAAGATTTGGCTTTATCCAGCATCGCTTGGTGACCCAAATGTACCCCATCAAAATTACCAATCGTCAGTACCGAATCAGGTAATAGGGTTGGACTTTTTAGCCAGTCAGATAAATCAATCACGTTCATAGGCATCGCAAACTATCAATTTTATGAAATCGCTTATTATAAAGTAAAAATGTTGCTAACATACGCGCTAATAAGATTTTTCGGCAAATTTTAGCCGCATTTTTTGGTTTAATTTTGGAGTCGCTATGTCTGCAGCGCATCACAACCTTTGTATTCGCCTAGCTGCGATTGATGATTTACCGCGCATCGTTGAAATTTATAACCAAAGTATCGCAGGTAAGCAAGCCACGGCAGATTTACAGCCTGTGAGCGTGGCAGATAGGCAAGCGTGGTTTGACGCTCATACGGGCAACCGTCCGTTGGTGGTTGCCCAAACTAGCTCCGAAAATAGCTTAGGTGAAATCATCGGTTGGGGCAGTTTATCTGATTTATATGCGCGTCCTGCCTATCATATCAGTACTGAAATCAGTATCTATGTGGCACAGGAAGCCAAAGGGCAAGGTGTGGGCAAGGCGTTGGTCAATTATTTAATCGAAGTTGCGCCAAGTTGTGGCGTGCAGCAAGTGGTTGCGCTAATTTTTGCCCATAATACACCGAGCCTTGTGATGTTTGAGAAGCTAGGATTTGAGCCATGGGGCAAGTTTAAGCAAGTTTGCGATATGAACGGATTTATTGCTGATGTGGTGATTTTGGGAAAAAGTGTAGATTAGATAAAAAAGGCTCAATATGAGCCTTTTTTGTGTTACATAGTTACTATGATTATTGGACAATAGCCTGTTGTTAGAACATTGTGTTCTCATTTGCGGGGCTATTATCATCAGATTGCAGGGAGAAATTTAGTTCATTTTCATCAATTTTATTGGCTGATTTACTTTCCAGCTTAATAAGTAGGCGTAAATCGTTGGGTGAATCAGCGTGTTGGATGGCATCGCGGTAAGTGATGTCGCCATTTTCATACAAATCAAACAACGCTTGGTCAAAGGTTTGCATCCCAATTTCACGGGAACGTTTCATGACAGGCTTAATTTCGTGGATTTCCCCTTTACGGATGTAATCACCAATCAGTTGCGAATTGAGCAAAATTTCAATCGCAGCGCGGCGACCTTTGCCATCAGGGGTAGCAATCAATTGCTGCGCCACAATGGCTCGAAGGTTTAAGGACAAATCCATCAAAATCTGCTCGTGATGGTTTGCTTCAAAGAAGTGAATAATACGCTCAAGCGCTTGGTTGGCATTGGTGGCGTGTAGGGTGGCAAACACCAAGTGTCCTGTTTCAGCATATTGAATGGCATAATCCATGGTTTCGCGGGTACGAATCTCGCCAATCAAAATCACATCAGGTGCTTGACGTAGGGCGTTTTTTAATCCTGCTTCAAATGACTTGGTATCAATGCCTACTTCGCGTTGGGTGATGATACAGCCTTTATGTTCATGCAGGTATTCAATCGGGTCTTCGATGGTGATAATATGGCCGCGCGAATTTTCGTTGCGATACCCCATCATAGCTGCCAGTGTGGTAGATTTACCTGTACCTGTCGCACCGACTAGTAGCACGATGCCGCGTTTTTTCATGGCAATTTCATTCAAAATCGGTGGTAGATTGAGTTGCTCTACCGTTGGGATTTTGGTTTCAATTTTACGTAGCACCATGCCCGCACAGTCTTTTTGGACAAAGGCAGAAACACGAAAGCGTGCGGTTTGGTGTTTGTCACTAATGGCAAACTGGCATTCTAGGGTGTCGTCAAACTCTTTGCTTTGAGCAGGCGTCATCACGCTTTTGACCAGCGTCATTGATTGCTCTGGGGTCAGCGCTGACTTGGTGACTGGCGCGATAGTACCATTGACTTTCATTGATATGGGCGCATCGGCGGTGATAAAAAGGTCGGAGCCGTTTTTTTGTATCATTAGCTGCAGTAATTTATCAAGATCCATAACGCGTCTCTCGCATTGTTTTTATAAGATTGTTTCTATCAAACAGTTATCACATAAAATTTTCAGGTTGTTTGGCATATTGGCGCGCCGATTCTTTGCTAATCACGCCTTTATTGACCAACTCGCGAAGGCTTTGATCGAGTGTGGTCATACCATCGCCTGCACTGGTTTGGATAGCAGAGTACATTTGGGCGACTTTGTTTTCACGAATCAAGTTACGAATCGCAGGCGTACCAATCATAATTTCATGCGCGGCGACACGACCTCCCGTTTGGCGTTTGAGTAGCGACTGCGAGATAACCGCTTGCAGCGACTCAGATAACATCGCACGAATCATGTCTTTTTCGGCGGCGGGGAACACGTCGACCACACGGTCAATGGTTTTGGCAGCAGATGAGGTATGCAATGTCCCAAATACCAAGTGCCCTGTTTCAGCAGCCGTCAATGCCAAGCGGATGGTCTCAAGGTCACGCATCTCACCGACAAGAATAACATCAGGGTCTTCACGTAGGGCAGAGCGCAGTGCAGCATCAAAGCTTAAGGTATCACGGTGGACTTCCCGTTGGTTGATGAGGGATTTTTTTGATTGATGCACAAATTCAATCGGGTCTTCGATGGTTAAGATATGTTCTTTACGGGTTTCATTGATATAGTTAATCATCGCCGCAAGGGTTGTTGACTTACCCGAACCCGTTGGACCTGTGACCAGTACCACGCCGCGTTTGTAGTTAGAGATTTTCTCAAAAATCGGTCCCATACCAAGCTGCTCCATCGTTAATACCTCAGATGGAATGGTACGAAATACCGCACCTGCGCCCCGGTTTTGGTTAAAGGCATTGACACGAAAGCGCGCCACATTGGGAATTTCAAACGAAAAATCGGTTTCAAAAAACTCTTCATAATCGGCACGTTGTTTGTCGTTCATGATGTCATAAATCAAACTATGCACTTTTTGGTGATCAAGCGGTGGCATGTTGATTTTGGTGATTTCACCATCTACCCGAATCATCGGCGGTAAGCCTGCTGAAATATGTAAGTCAGAGGCTTTATTTTTGAATGCAAAACGCAACAAATCGTCAATCGATAATTCCTTTGCCATGATGTCGAATCCTACAGGTGGGTAATGAAAATACAAAAGCAGCAATAGAAAAAAGCCGCGGGAAAAAGAGATAGTTATACTATAATCATCCGTCCACAAAAAAAACAGAAAAAACTGACTAGGCATCATAGTTTTTTGTTGATTTTAGCTTATGCTAAACTTAAATTTAAAAATCAGCGGCACCAGTGCGAAAAAAACCAAAAACATCATCTTAACTCGCAAACAGTCAGCCAACCCCCTATCAACAGGAAAAGTTAACCATGCAAACATTCGATGAACAACAGCCATTGGCGACAAGCGCAACAGACGCTGAAAACCAAGCCTTGATAGCGCGTTGGCAACAGATGAAAACTGACGTTGCTAGACTCAATCCAACTGTCAAACTGCTTGCGGTATCCAAAACCAAACCCAGCTGGATGATTCGCACCTTAGCGCAGCAAGGTCAGCAAGATTTTGGTGAAAACTATGTGCAAGAAGCGGTGGCAAAAATCGCCGCACTCAAAGACGTTACTGCCAACGAGCAGCCATTGGTGTGGCATTATATCGGTCATATTCAGCGT
Organism: Moraxella sp. CTOTU47618; assembly: GCF_032017425.1. Classification (NCBI taxonomy): domain Bacteria; kingdom Pseudomonadati; phylum Pseudomonadota; class Gammaproteobacteria; order Moraxellales; family Moraxellaceae; genus Moraxella; species Moraxella sp. CTOTU47618. Next base: position 27,233 of record NZ_DALZPW010000012.1, read on the forward strand.
AACAAGACCAAAGAGTTGGCGGCGCATTTTGATTGGGTGCATGGGGTCGATCGCTTAATTATTGCCCAGCGTCTCAATGGGCAAAGGGGTGAACACCTTCCGCCACTCAATATCTGTATCGAAGTCAATATTGACGATGAAGCCAGTAAATCAGGCTGCCAGCCGGACCAGTTACCTGAATTGGTGACAGAGATTAGCCAATTACCCAATTTGCAATTACGCGGACTGATGATTATCCCTGCCAAAAATTCCGCGTCTGCCTTTATCAAAACCCAACAGCTTTTTGAGCAAAACAAGCGCTATCATGCACATCCTGAGCAGTGGGATACTTTGTCAATGGGCATGAGCGGCGACATTGAGCAAGCCATTGCCGCGGGTGCCACCATCGTTCGTATTGGCACCGCCATTTTTGGGGCGAGAAATTAGTGAGAATAACGGGGTAAAAGGACATCAATTTAACGACTTTTATCAGTTTTCACTCAACTATTAAGCAGGATCAGTTACTTATTGACCCTGCTTTTTTTTACAGTAAGCCAAAATAAAGGCGAGATTGTAGGGATTGTTTAACCCAATGTGGTGTTAAATTAATGATTTTCTTACCCAATTATTGCTGTAAGCTTTCTATAAGATTTCTGTAAGCAAATTAGCTTACATTGTAATATTTTTTAACATTTTATGGAAAAAAGATATCCACATCTAAAAAACTTTATTGGTATGATGGCGTTGTTTTACAGAATGTAACCAATACAATAGTTATGTAATTTTTATCCGTATATCAACTTTTTAGCTTCTAGTAATCAATTTTGATATAGCCCATATACGGATAAAAGTTCTGAACGGATTAAAGCCCTATGAACTTTCTTCAAAAAACTTTATTAACCGCTCTACCTTGTGTCTTGTTCAGCCTAGCCCCAACCGCTGCCAATGCCGACAATGGTATCACAGAATATTTCGGTAGCTTTAACTCAAGTGTTTCTCAAAATCCAGAGGGTGGCTCAAAAGCAGATAGCCTCATTGCAAAAGCCAAAAACTTTATCGGTTTACCTTACCGCTGGGGTGGTACCAGCCCAACGAGTGGTTTTGACTGTAGCGGCTTTATGCAATATGTTTATAAACAAACCGCTAACATCAATCTGCCACGTACCTCAAGCAGCATGGCGCAAGTGGGTGAACGTATTAGCCGTAATGAGTTAAAGCCAGGCGATATGGTGTTTTTCTCTCAAGGTGGTGGTCGTATCTCTCATGTGGGCATGTACATCGGTGAAGGTCGTTTTATTCATTCACCATCAACCGGCAAAAGTATTTCTATTACAAGTTTAGATTCTGGCTATTGGGCAAATAAATTCGTGACAGCGCGCCGTGTCTTGGACGCTTGAGTGTAATCGAGAACGTTACTATTAAAGAATATTGTTGAAAAAACCCATAAAGTTAAAATGCTGTGAAATGTTGATCAAGGTAAGTTTATGCTTACCTTTTTTATTTTGTCGAGGAAATTTTGATACAAATAGATAAGTCAAGAATAATTAAAAAAAATTAAACATTTACCCATTGGTTATTAATAAAGTATTAGAATGAAGCAATAATACCTTATATAATCTTTAGGGTAAGTTAAATGCAAACGACTAAAACTAATCAATGAACGACAATGACTGACATCGCTGTTGATTTGTTTAATGCGTGACGCCCTTTTTTAATAGATTTATTGATTTTGCAATAATCCTATGACCCAAACCGCCTTGCCAAGCTTTAAAGAACAATTGCAGCAAACGCTAAAATTTTTTAGCTTTAAACCTTCGCTATATATCAATTCGCCAAGAGTCAACGATACCAATAAATTCATGCTGTTTATTATATTGGCGTTGGTTGAGACATTTTTTCATTTAATTTGGTATGCGACAGTTCTTGTCATCACATTGCCTATAGATATCTTTCCTTTTGCGCACAAGTTCAACCAAATCTTTAATCGCAGCTTGATGATCAATGTTACCTATTTGGGACTGGCGATGGTGTTGTTTTGCGGGTATTCACTATGGGTCATCACTCGCATTCCTGAACAGTCAAGACTTTGGCGAGAGTACCAAATCTTTTTTGTAATCATCTATTTGATTTATGAAAATCTTTTTATTGTCTGGATTGGCAACAACAGTGCGCTTGAAGGTGTAATGCTGATTAGTTCCACCGGTCTTGGGATGGTGCTATTAAGATGGCGACTGGTCTGGGTGTCGTTTGTCAGTTGTATTGTTGCATTATTTATTTTTAATATGAGTAATAGCATGAACTGGTGGCAATTGTTGCCTAGGTTGTATCCAAGTTTAGCAGCGCGTAGTCATTGGCTTTGGGGATTGTCTTTTAGCTTTTTGGTAACCGCCAAGGCAACAGTCACGCTGTATTGTATTTTACAGGGCATGAAAGTCATGAACTTTCAGCGCCGCAAGATTTATGATTTGCTAGAAGCTGATGCGCTCACCAATATTGCCAATCGGCGTACCATTTATAGTTTTTTGAGTTATTTATGGCAACGTAAAAGCGATTGGAATACGCTTAGTGTGATTTATATTGATTTGGACAAATTTAAACATATCAATGATAAATATGGTCATGATGCGGGTGATGCGACGTTGATTTGTACCGCGAATACCTTAAAAAACTTCTTACCGACAGGGACGATGTTTGGACGCGTGGGTGGGGAAGAATTTTGCATCATCTTGCCTAATATGGGGATTGAGCAAGCCTACGATATGGCAGAGCAGCTGCGCCAGGCTTTTGAAAAGCAAGTGGTGAGATATGGCATCTTTGATACAGAAATTCAATTTACCGCAAGCTTAGGTATAGCCAGCCTTTATCAAAATCATGGGAGAGATAGCGAGCGTGCGATTAATAATCGCAGTTTTATCGAATATATGCGCGAGTATATGCATAGTTTACCAACCATGCCTGCACTGCCACCTGCCCTTGAGCGCATTATCAAATTCTCCGATTTGGCAATGCAGCAAGCCAAAGCCAATGGTCGCAACTGTGTGGTCAAAGGTCAATGTTATTTATTGATGACGCAAAGCAATCAGCCGTCATAACTTAGCCTTTATAATTTAGCTTCTATAACCCAGCCTTCATAATTCAGTGGTGAGTACCGAGCTTGCAACAAGCGTATCAATCATCGTCGTCGCAAAACTGCCTGCCGGTAATTCAAAATCTAACACCAATGTCTCACCGTCTTGCCAAACCCATTGCAAGTTACGGGGCAACATACGCAGGGAGCGGCGCTGCTGCTTTAAACCAAACTCAATCAGACCTTGACTTAGCTGCTGATAAATGGGATTGTCAGTGATGACGGATAGTTCTAATGCGTTAACCTTACCACTGCTTTTTAACTCACCTGCGCCCCACATCGGTGCAGTCAAATGGATATCACCACTTTGTAGCCTTGATAGCATGGTTTCATCTATATGCTGTGCCACAAAAATACTGTTTGAACCCGCCAAATTCATCACATCACCATCAAGCGGTTGGTTCCAAATGCCCAATGCGATACGTTTTGCCAAGATGGCATTGAATAATTCACTACGCGCTGCCGACAGATACAGACTGATTTTATCTTGGTCAAATTTGCGATGAATTTTTTTGCCCCTAATTGTATGATGGGTGAATAGTTCGATAGCGGCATCAGTATTATTGGCATCTTGCCCAAAGCGCTGCTCGCCAAAATAATTGGGAACACCTTGTGTTTTGATAGTCGCAAGTTGTTGCTCGATGGCGGCTTTCTCACCCACCACATTGCGTAAGGTGATGATAAACTGATTGGCCTGATGAGTACCGCGCCCCAGTTTTTTGTGATGCCAATGCTGTGCCAGTATTTCTAGCGTTTCATCGCTAGCTAATTTGGTCTGGACAAATTGCTCAAAGTTTTGTTCAGGGGCAATTTTTTTTGGCAAGCGAAGACTAAACCACTGCGTCGTCAGCGCATGACGATCTTTGAGCCCCGAATATCCTACATCCTTGAGTGGGATGCCTGCCCATTGTGACAGCAACTTTGCCACAAAATTGGTATTCATACGGGTTTTTTGAATATGAAGCCAAAGATGTTCGCCTGTATGGCTGCATTCAATGCCAAGTTTTTCATGGACAATAAAATCAGTGGGTTGTTGTTTATAAATAGCGGACTCAATCGCAGGGGTATAGGGTGAAGGCAGTTTTGGCATGCTAGGGTTACTTGCAAAAGGTTTATTTTAACAAATGGATGATTGATAAACCATCTCGATTACAGATTCGATTACAGCAGCGCTTTATTATAACCATGCTTTATTGTCTTATGCTAATAGGTTAAAAATATGACGGCAACAACAATGACGTCAAATACGGCTTGAATGCCAAAGTAATAGACAATAAAGTAGTGCTTGCTAAGTTAGGTATGTTGGTTAATTTAGGTGCATTGGGTGGCAAAATCGGTCATCCTAACTTGGCAAAATTTTTAACGCATCCTATGTTTAGCCAATGTGAGCATAAAAAGAGAAAAAACATGAAAGACCCTGATAGCAATATCGATAAAAACGCCGTGCAATTACGCGTTGCCACGCAACAAGACGTCGAAACTTTGGTAACTTTGCTCAATCGCTGTTACCGCTCAGATGAAGGCTGGACCAATGAAGCGGCTTTAATTGGTGGGATTCGTACCACGCCCGAGGAAATGACAGCCCTGATAGACAACCCGAACGTTTATCTGTTCGTGTTTGAAAATCCGCACGATAGCGATGATTTGCTCGGGTGTATTTCTGTGGATTTCTCACCCATTAACCATCAGCCAGCGGCGTATATTGGTACTTTTGCGGTTCATCCTGCTGTGCAAGGTAAAGGCATTGGCGATACGATGTTGTCTGCGGTAGAAACGTTTGCTATCAGACATGCCCACGCCAAAAACGTAACCCATTTACCTTTAACCCATTTACCTTTAACCCATTTATCTATGTCGATTTTAAGTCATCGACCAGAGCTGTTAAGTTATTATCAGCGCCGCGGTTATCTACTGACAGGGGAGAGGATGGCATTTCCAAGAGACGGCAACAATGGCGACCCCAAACGCGATGAGGTATTTTTAGAGTTTTTGCAAAAACCCATTTAAGCAAATAAAGCGTCCGTCAACACTCAATGGACAATTTAAACTGACCCAAGATAGCAAAGGCACACCGATGTTGACGGTTACCAGTGTAAATCAAATCAGTATCTTTAAAACTAGTATCTTTAAACCTGTAGCTGCGTAATTTGGCAGTTTAATAATTAAAAAAAGCCCACATCAATCAGTGGGCTTTGTAGTGGTAACTAACTATTATTTTCTGACTTCCCCATGCCCAAACACAATCCATTTTTGCGATGTTAAACCTTCAAGACCCACAGGGCCGCGCGCATGGATTTTATCGGTAGAGATACCAATCTCTGCACCCAAACCATATTCAAATCCATCGGCAAAGCGGGTTGATGCATTGACCATCACGCTACTAGAATCAACTTCACGCATGAATGTTAACGATTTTGAGTAGTTTTCGGTGATAATCGCATCGGTATGGTGTGAGCCATGGGTATTGATATGGGCAATGGCTTCGTCGATATCGGCGACTACTTTAATCGCCAAAATTGGCGCCAAATATTCGGTATCCCAATCTGCCTCACTCGCCGCTGACAGATGAGCGGTTAATTCAGCGGTATCGCTCAAGATGGCTAAGGTTTTTGGACAGCCGCGTAATTGCATGGCACTGTCTGCAGCGACAATGGCGCTGGCGATTGGCGGCAGCGCTTGCGCAGCGATTTGGCTATCAATCAGCAGCGTTTCCATGGTATTACAAGTCCCGTAGCGGTGAGTTTTGGCATTGACGCAAATATCGGTTGCCATAGTCAAGTTTGCATCGCGATCGACAAAGGTATGGCAGTTACCATCTAGATGCTTGATGACAGGGACGCGCGCTTCATTACTGATACGCTCAATCAGGCTTTTACCACCCCGCGGCACAATCACATCGACATAGCGATTCATGGTGATAAGTTCCCCCACTGCCGCGCGGTCAGTGGTTTCGACCACTTGCACGGCGGCCTCTGGCAAACCAACCGCTTGTAAACCTTGTTTGACACACGCAGCCAATGCTTGGTTGGAATAAAACGCTTCTGACCCGCCTCGTAGGATAATCGCATTGCCAGATTTTAATGCCAAAGACGCAGCTTCAATCGTCACATTGGGGCGAGATTCATAAATCATCCCGACCACGCCCAGCGGCACGCGCATTTTACCTAGCTGAATACCCGATGGACGAAAGGTCATATCCGTGACCTCGCCAATCGGGTCAGGTAACATGGCGACATCTTTTAGCCCTTGTAACATGCCTTCAAAACGCGCATCGGTGAGCGCTAATCGGTCAAGTAGTGCGTCATCCAGTCCTTTTTGTTGACCGTTTTGCATATCGGTGGCATTGGCAGCTAGCACCTGTGATTTGGCTTGTTGCAGGGCGTCATAGATAGCGAGTAGGGCGCTATTTTTGAGCGCGGTGTCTGCTTTTGCCAAAATTGCTGAAGCAGCGCGCGCTTGCTGTCCCACGGTTTGCATATAATGTTTGGTATCAGTCATGGTTTGCATAGTCAGTCCCTAATATAATCATCGCTTCATCATAACAACTTCAATCCAAAAATGGAATTTAGAAAGTTTTGACAGACAAAAATTAATGGTTATGACTTAATCTAAAAACCAGTGCTAAAGACCAGTGCCCTAAAATCGAACGCCATAAAATAAAGTTAAATGAGAGAAAAATTTGCGTTTTAGTAGCGTTTTAAGCGAAAATAGACAGTTTTTTTCCACCTATCGTCTAATTTTGGATTAAATATCATGTCAGATGCTATGCCAAACTTACAGCGTCCTGTAGCCTTGCAACTTAACAATATCCACAAGAACTTTGGATCGCTTGAAGTACTAAAAGGTGTATCGTTGACCGCTTATGATGGCGATGTCATCTCAATTCTTGGCTCGAGCGGTTCGGGCAAATCCACCTTGCTACGCTGTATAAATTTGCTTGAAAACCCCTCGCAAGGGGAGGTTTTTTTGGGCAATGAAGCATTGGTATTAAAACCGAATAAATCCGGGGATTTGGTTGCCGCCAATCAACGCCAACTTGAGCAGTTTCGCTCAAAAATGGGTTTTGTGTTCCAAAACTTTAATTTATGGCCACACCGGACTATTTTACAAAACATCATTGAAGGGCCGACCCAAGTCCTAAAAATCGCCAAAGACCAAGCCATCAGTGAAGCTGAAGTGCTACTAAAACGCGTAGAATTACTGGACAAAAAAGATGCTTATCCAGAAAACTTATCGGGTGGGCAACGCCAGCGTATCGCCATCGCTCGTGCGTTAGCGATGAAGCCCCAAGTATTGCTATTTGATGAGCCAACCTCTGCCCTCGACCCAGAATTGGTCAATGAAGTATTAGCGGTGATGAAATCGCTTGCTGAAGAAGGTCGCACCATGCTGATTGTCACCCATGAAATGCGTTTTGCGCGCGATGTATCAAGCCAAGTGGTGTTCTTGCATGAGGGACGTATCGAAGAAATAGGCACACCAGAGCAAGTATTTGACAATCCGCAATCAGCGCGGGTGAAAGACTTTATGGCAAGCCATCAAAAATAATCCAATCAGCCTATCAGCCGTCAATTGCCATGCGATTGGCGGTTTTGTAGTTTTAGGCATCAGAAAAAATTTATTTGATTTAATTGTTGCTGAATACGTTTTTCACTTGCAAAAATGTTAATTTATGTTAATTTTAACTAAATTGTAAACTCGCATTGATTTTAGTCGCATTGATTTTAAATATTGAAATCGCTGAAAGCGAAACCTGATATTAAATCGCTTTTTATTCAAAAATTTCATTTGTAAGGAACATCCATGCAATCAACCTTGAATTCAACCTACTCAAAACTCGCCTTGGCAACGGTATGTGCAGTTAGCATGGGATTAACCGCCTGTCAAAAACCTGCTGAAAAAACAGAAGGTGCAGCCGCCAGCCAACCCGCTGCCGGTGCCAGCACGGGCAAAAAAATTCGTATTGCCACTGAAGGCGCCTACAAACCATTTAACTACACCAATGCCGATGGCACATTAGGCGGTTATGATGTGGATGTTGCCAAAGCCGTGTGTGCCCAAGCGAAACTCGACTGCGAAATCGTAGCGCAAGATTGGGACGGTATCTTACCAGGCTTGATGGCGAGAAAATACGACGCGGTTGCCGCGGGTATGTCAATTACCCCAGAGCGTTCAGCGCAAGTGGACTTCACCACACCTTATTTTAAAAACACCATGGTTTGGGTCGCTGCTAAAGGTGGCAAATTCAACCCACAAGCGATTTCAGGGTTAAAAATCGGCGGTCAACGCTCAACCACCATGGCACAGTACCTTCAAGATAAACTGAGCAAAACCAACGAAATCAAATTGTATGACAACTATGACAACGCCTATATTGACCTAAAATCAGGTCGTATCGATTCAGTGCTGTCTGAAAAAGTAACCGCAAGCGAATGGCTAAAACAAAACAGCAACTACCAAATCGTAGGCAGTGAGATGGATAATGGTGACAACATCGCAATGGCCATTCGTAAAGGCGATCCACTAAAAGCAGAATTTGACAAAGCCTTAGATGCGCTACAAAGCAATGGCGAGTTGGCAAAATTACAAAAGCAACATTTTGGTAATTAATTGACGTTGTATTGAGCGATTTAAGATTTACACAATAGATGCGGGTGACCCTCAAATTTTGACAAAAAGGTGTTGTTATGAAACAGTTATCGGTTTTGGGTGTATCGTCGTTAGCCATTTTGATGGGGGTAACCGCCTGTCAAAAACCTGCCCAAAAAGAAGCAGACACGGCAGCAGCAAGTAGCACAACCATGGCAGCAAACGCAGATATGCCACAGATTCGTATCGCTACCGAATCAAGCTTTGTCCCCTTTAGTTATAAAGATGCCAATGGCAAATTAATCGGCTTTGAGATTGATTTGGCAGATGCGCTATGTGCTGAAGCCAAACTAAAATGTGAAGTGATTTCCCAAGATTGGGATGGACTGATTCCAGGACTACAAGCACAAAAATACAATGCCATCATGGCGGGGATGTCAGACACCGCAGAGCGTCGCCAAGTGGTGGCATTTAGCGACCCATACTTTACCAACAACCTCGTTGTCATTGGCAAAAAAGGGGTAGAAAAAGGCGCTGATGACTTGGCGGGCAAATCCGTGGGTGCGCAGCGTTCAACGACTGCCGCTGAGTACTTAGCCAAAAACTTCCCAAAAGCCACCCCAAAACTGTATGACACCCAAGATAATGCCTATCTTGACCTAGAATCGGGCCGTACAGATTTGATGATTTCTGATAGTGCCCCAGCCTTATCATGGTTAAAAACTGCCAAAGGTCAAGGCTTTGAAGTCAAAGGTCAACCGATCAATATTGATGACAAAATTGCCATTGCTCTTCGTCAAAATGATCCATTGATTGGCAAATTCAACACCGCACTGGCGGCGCTAAAAGCCAATGGTACTTACGATAAAATCAGCCAAAAATATTTTGCAGATTTGCCGAAATAAGCCGTTAAATAACTTATTTGCCTGTTAGTGTTGTTAAAGCTTACAAGCAAAAATTGTCATGTGTTAGACGTTAAAAATTAGGAGTATCAGGTGAAAGCAAATATTTCATTATTGGGTAGCTTGGCATTGGCAGGTCTAGCGCTGGTGGGTTGTCAAAAACCTGCAGAAAAAACGGCGGCAACGACGGGTAGCACAGCCGCTTCTACAACGGTGAGTAGCAGCACAGAGACATCGAGCAGTATGGCTGGCAAAACCATTCGCATCGCCACCGAAGGCACCTATAAACCCTTTAGTATCACCAAAGCGGATGGCAGTTTGACAGGTTTTGACGTGGATTTTATGCAGGCCTTGTGTGCAGAAATGAAAGCCAACTGTGAAATCAAGCCACAAGATTGGGATGGTTTATTGCCAGGCTTGATGGCAAAAAAATATGACGTGGTAATTGATGCGATGTCTATCACCCCAGAACGTCAGGCGCAAGTCGATTTTACCGACCCCTATTTTACCAATACGTTGGTGTTTTTGACCAAACAAGGTAGCCCCATCAATCCGGATGACCCTGCCCAAATTGACAGCCATAAAGTTGCGGCGCAGCGTTCAACGCTATCTACCCAGTGGATGGAAAAAAATCACCCAAAAGCCCAGCTAAACCTGTATGAAGGGTTGGACAATGCGTTTATGGACTTGGCAGCAGGGCGCTCAGATATGATGATTTCGGATAAAGCCCCGGCCGCTTATTGGCTGACCACGCCAGAAGGTAAAGGCTTTGAAATCAAAGGTAAAGAGATTGATGTCAATGACAAAATGGGTATCATCGTTCGTAAAGGTGACCCACTGCGTTTAGAATTTAACAAAGCGATTGCCACGTTAAAATCAAATGGCACGTATGACAAAATCTATAACCAATATTTTGGTAATGCAACCACTACAACGGCGGCGGCAAGCAACGTGGCCGTTACGGTCTCTAGCAGTACAACGACCACGACGACTGTGGCAAGTACGAGCAAGTAACTCAACCAAGCGCTTGGGTTCAGTCAAAAACTGGGTGAAAAGTCACTCAGTTTTTTGTTTTTTTTGATGGTTTTTGATAGGGCAATCACGTAAAATTGCACCCTGCAAAAAACAAAGCAAAAGGTTATATCCGTTATCACCTTTTGTCTATGTGACGGTAAAACTGCGTTTTAAGCATTTTTTGGGTAATAGGTCAGCAAACAGAGTTAAAAAGACAGGGTATCGATATTGTGTTAGATCTACAAGGTTTTGGGCAGCTATTATTAAGCGGCGCTTGGGTCACCATCAAACTGGCATTGACTAGTTTGGTCATTGGGCTGATTTTGGGATTATTGGGTGCGACCGCTAAGATGTCACGATTTAAAGTGCTCAACGCCATCGCCACCGCTTACACCACGATTATCCGTGGTATTCCAGAACTGCTGTCAGTCATGTTTATTTACTTTGGCGGCTCGATGTTGATGGGTCTTATTCTATCGCAATTTGGCAATACGGGATACGTGGATGTCAGTCCGTTCTGGGCGGGGGTTACAGCGCTGTCTGTGGCATTTGGTGCGTATGCGACCGAAACTTTTCGTATGGCATTTCAAGAGATTCCAAAAGGTCAAGCTGAAGCAGCGCAAGCGATTGGCATGAAAAAATTTCAAATCCTTTGGCGAGTGACGTTGCCACAAGTGTGGCGTATTGCACTGCCAGGACTGGGTAATTTGTTTTTGGTACTGCTCAAAGATACTGCGTTGGTTTCTGTGGTCGGGCTTGAAGATATCATGCGCCACGCCAAAACGGCAGCGACTTCCACGCAAAGCCCGTTTACTTTTTATATGGCAGCAGCCTTGTTGTACTTGAGTCTGACCGTCATCATCACCGGTGTGATTATGTGGCTAGAATGGGTCAATAACCCAGCAGAGCGTTATGCAAAACGCCTGCAAAAAATCGGCATGGCAAAATAGGGGATTCATCAATGAACTGGAATTGGCAAATTATTATTGATAGTATCCCAAAACTGCTGCAAGGCAGTATTATCACCATTGAGCTTGTGGTGTTGTCGGGTTTATTGGGGTTTATGTTGGCAGTGCCGCTAGCACTGGCTAGGCTGTCGAAAAAACCTTGGGTGCAGGCATTGCCGTTTGCGTATATTTTCTTTTTTCGGGGTACGCCGCTACTGGTGCAAATCTTTTTGATTTATTATGGCTTGTCACAATTTAAATGGGTGACCGAGTCTGTGCTGTGGAAATCGGGTGTGTTAGCGAGCCCATTTTGGTGCGCTATCATCGCTTTTACCCTCAATACCGCAGCTTATATTGCCGAAATCATCCGCGGTGCTATCAAGTCAATACCCAAAGGCGAGAATGAAGCTGCCGACGCCATTGGCATGTCGTATAGCCAAAAATTGCGCCGAATTATTTTTCCTCGTGCCTTTGGCATCATGCTACCTGCGTATGGCAATGAAGTGATTTTTATGCTCAAAGGCAGTGCGCTGGCATCGACCATCACTTTGATGGATATCACCGGTGTGGCAACGACGATTATGTCAAAAACTTATACCGTTTTTGAGTTGTTCTTTGCCTCAGGTATCATTTATTTGTTATTGTCTTGGCTATTGATTGGGATGTTTCGATTGGCAGAAAAACGCATCAATCGTCATCTTTCTTATCAGCCCATCAGTAATGGGGGCGTTACTGCCTAAGTTAGGCTAAGCTAGATTAAGCTAGACAAAGAGTTTGGATGTATTGGAGGCGTGCCAATGAGACAAGCAGTTATAATATCAAGTTTGCTGATGGGTGGGGTGTTACTCTCGGCTTGTCAACCTGCCAGTGATAACAAGCCAGCGCAAAACAGCACAGCAAGTGCCACAGTAAGCGCCACAGTGGCTAGCGTTCAAAGTCCGCATCACGTTGCCAGTGTAGCTGTCGCCAGTACCGTATCCCCCCAAGCCGCCCAAAACGGTGCGCCCAAACAAATCAACTGGGCATTGGTGGATTCGGGCGTTAAGCCAGTCGATAAGGCTAGCTTTAAATATCCCTTTGAGCTCGATAGCGAGCCTGTCAAAGCGTATGCCGAAATGTATCATGTGGATAATGAAACCTCCCGCTACAATTTAACGGTGGGTATGGCAGTCAATGAAGTCTTATCCAAAGTGCTCGACCAGCTGGGTACTGCGTATGTGTCACATGAACTCACAGCTGGTAAAAACAGCGCGTTTGTCATCCATACCACCCAGCAAATTGCTCCGAGCCAATACACTTATGTCTTTGCCGAGCCCTTTGCCAAAGGGTTAACCATTCCTGTCAAAATCATCAATGATGGCAAAAAATAACTAACTTGCCATCGGTATGTTGACGTTTATTTATCGTTTAAGGAAATACCATGCGTGTGCTAGGATTGGAAACATCCTGCGATGAAACGGGATTAGCCATTTTTGATAGTGACCAACGTCACCAACCCAATCAAGGTTTGGTCGGGCAAGTGCTGTATAGTCAAATCGCGCTACATGCGACGTATGGTGGGGTAGTCCCTGAACTTGCAAGCCGCGATCACATCCGCAAATTAGTGCCCTTGTTGCAGCAACTGCTTGATGACTGCCAACTCAAAAAAACCGATATCGATGCAATTGCCTTTACCAAAGGTCCTGGACTGGTGGGCGCGTTGATGACAGGGGCATTATTTGGCCGCAGTTTGGCGATGGCATTGGGTATTCCTGCGATTGGAGTACATCACATGGAAGGGCACTTACTCGCGCCGCTATTAGGCGCCAATCCGCCCGATTTTCCGTTTGTCGCGTTGCTCGTGTCGGGTGGACATACCATGTTGGTAGCCGTCAAAGGCATCGGGCAATATGAAATATTAGGTGAGTCGATTGATGATGCCGCGGGCGAATGCTTTGATAAAGCCGCTAAAATGCTAGAGTTACCTTATCCTGGTGGACCTAATATCGCACGCTTGGCGCAAACAGGCAATCCATTAGCCTATGAATTACCGCGCCCGATGCTCGGCAAAGGATTGGATTTTTCTTTTAGTGGTATGAAAACCGCCGTGCATAATTTGATTAAAGACCATCCAACCGATAGCCATAATCCTGAGCATGCCCAGACGCGCGCCGATATTGCGGCAAGTTTTCAATATGCGATGGTCGATACGTTGGTGAAAAAATGCGTCAAAGCCTTGCAGCAAACGGGTATGAAACGTTTGGTGATAGCAGGTGGGGTGAGTGCCAATCAACAACTACGAGAATCGCTAGCCGAGGCATTAGCCAAAATCAATGCCACTGTGCATTATGCACCGCCTGCCTTGTGTACTGACAATGGCGCCATGATTGCTTTCGCTGGTTGGCAGCGCTTGAATGCCGGTCAACAGGATGAGCTAGCGGTTAGCTGCTTGCCGCGTTGGGATATGACAACGCTGCCTGCTGTCAATCCAGCTAACCCATAATCATCTACAAGGACTTGAATATGCCATGGCTGTGGATAGGACTGGGGGCGGCATTGGGGGCAATGCTGCGCTGGTGGTTATCGAGAATCAATAGCGGACATCCTTGGTTGCCCTATGGCACACTATTTGCCAATGTACTAGGCGGGCTGTTGATGGGATTTGCCTTGATACTTACCCAAAAGATGCACCCAAACTTACGACTGTTTATCACCACCGGGTTTTTGGGGGGACTGACAACGTTTAGTACCTTTAGTGCCGAAGTGTTTACTTTGTTGCATACCGGCAAGGTATGGCAAGGTGTCGCCTTGATTGGCGTCCATGTGCTTTTAACCTTGGTTGCGACTGCCATTGGTTTTTATAGTCTTAAATTGTTAAATTATGGATAACTTTTCAACTTGTTAATTTTTTCGCCTTTTCACTTCTCATTCACCGCTAAAGGTTGTAAAGCTTCTCAAGGCTTTGCGAACCGATAAGCAAGTTTAATATTAAATGTACTTATCCGGTCTCATCTATAGCATGCGCAATCGGTCAGTCATCAAATTGTCATGATACTGTCACATTTCTTTGTAATCATATACACAATTTTTATACAAACCGAATGATGGTTATTGTCATGAAAGTTAAATCGGTCAGCATTGAGCTATATCAGCTTTGAGCTATCCTAGTGAAAATAACCAAAAAGTTAAATCGTACCGTTGGTGACATTTTTTCATTCAGGCAGTTTCATTGTAAACTCAAAACGTTTTTAGGAGCTATCCATGCGTTATTCATTATTAAGTGTTATCGTAGCATCGACCTTAGCATTAACCGCTTGTGGTAACAAACAAGCAGACAATCAAGCAGCGGGTGCCTCAGCAACATCAAGCACTTCTACTACAGGCGCTACAGGTAGCGATAAAAACGCCGTATTTACTATCACAGGTGCAGGCGCCTCTTTTCCACAACCTATCTATGCTAAATGGGCAGGTGAGTTCAAAAACGCCACTGGCGGTCAAGTAAATTACCAATCAATCGGTTCATCAGGTGGTATCAAACAAATCCAAGCCAATACCGTTGACTTTGGTGCGTCGGATGCGCCTTTAAGCAAAGAAGAGTTGGATAAAAGCGGTTTAATCCAGTTTCCAACCGTTATCGGTGGGGTTGTACCAGTTGTTAATATCGATGGTGTTGCACCCGGTCAATTAAAACTAGACGGTGCCACCCTTGCCAATATCTACTTGGGTAAAATCACTAAATGGAATGACCCAGCGATTACCGCATTAAACGCAGGCGTGACACTACCAGATGCGCCAATCACGACGATTTTCCGTTCTGACGGTTCAGGTACAACCTTTAACTTTGCAAGCTACTTAGCGGCTGTATCACCAGAATGGAAAGCAGGTCCAGGTGTAGACAAATCAATTAAATGGCCAACCGCTGCGACAGGTGCAGGTGGTAAAGGTAACGAAGGCGTGGCAAGTAACGTCGCTCGTGCCAAAAACTCAATCGGTTATGTTGAGTACGCTTACGCAAAACAAAACAAAATGGCTTACACTCAGTTGAAAAATGCGGCGGGCAACTTTGTACAACCATCCGCTGAAAGCTTTGCCGCTGCGGGTAATGCAGATTGGAAAGGTACACCAGGCTTTAACATTGTATTGACTAACCAAGCAGACCCAAATGCCTGGCCAATCTCTGCGGCAACCTTCATCTTAGTCCATACTAAACCCACCAACCCAGAAAACGTCAAAAATACCCTTAAATTCTTTGACTGGGCGTATTCAAGTGGTGATGAGCTAGCAAAATCATTGGACTTTGTACCATTCTCAGCAGAAAGCAAAGCTATCTTCCGTGAAGAGTGGAAAAAAGTTGTAGGGGCTGATGGTAAACCACTGTTTACCTCAGATGCTGCCACAGCAACTGCTTCAGCTGCAAAATAATCTAATGATGATTAACAGTTAACAGGGTTATGCATGTCAAACTATACGTAGAGCAATAAACAAGTTAATGCTCTACGTTTTTTTTTCAAATTTCTAGAATTAGTAAACTAAAACTATTTTTTGATGGCTGGGTTCTTATGTCGGATTTACACGCAAAACTCGCAAAGCAAAAACAATTAGACTGGTTGTTTGTCAACGCGACTCGTCTTTTTGCGTTTATCGTGCTGTTGTTGTTAGGTGGTATCTTAATCTCACTATTTCTTGGCGCATTGCCAAGTATGAAGGCGTTTGGCATTAACTTTTATACCAGTAAAGACTGGGATACAGGGATGGATGTATACGGCGCACTCGCACCAATCTATGGTACGTTGGTGACTTCTATCATTGCTATTTTGATTGCGGTGCCGGTAAGTTTTGGTATTGCCATGTTTTTGACCGAGCTTTGCCCAAATTTTTTAAAACGTCCTTTAGGGATTGCCATTGAGTTGTTAGCGGGTATCCCTTCAATTATTTATGGTATGTGGGGATTTTTCGTATTTGCACCTTGGTTTTCAGAACATATCCAGCCCTGGCTGATTGACCATTTGGGTGATGTGCCTTATGTGGGTCGTTTATTCCAAGGTGCGCCGATGGGTATTGGTCTGTTCACTGCAAGTTTGATTTTGGCTGTCATGATTATCCCGTTTATTGCATCGGTCATGCGTGACGTTTTCTCCATTACGCCAAAGATGCTCAAAGAATCTGCTTATGGTTTGGGTTCAACCACTTGGGAAGTGATGCGATACGTGGTGTTGCCTTATACCAAAGCCGGGGTGATGGGCGGTATCATTTTGGGATTGGGTCGCGCATTGGGTGAAACGATGGCAGTCACCTTTGTTATTGGTAACGCTTATAACGTCAGTCCAAGTTTGTTCCAGTCAGGGGTGTCAATCACTTCGGCATTGGCAAATGAATTTGCAGAGTCTGAAGGCTTGCACCAATCATCGCTACTACATTTAGGTTTCTTACTATTTATCATTACCTTTATTGTACTGGTGATTTCAAAATTGATGCTCAGTCGTATGGATAAAAATGCGGGTACGAAATAAGGACGCTGGGGAATACTATGACTACTACCAACATGAATCGTAATAACGCCATTTACAAACGCCGCCGTCTAAGCAATGCTTTAGGACTGGTATTTGCCGGTTTGTCCATTGTATTTGGCTTGACCTTCTTAGGTTTAATTTTATTCAAATTGTTTTTATCAGGCTCGCATGCGTTATTGACCATGCCTATTTTTACGCAAGACACGCCATCGCCAAACGAAATTGGCGGTCTTCGCAATGCGATTATCGGCTCAATCATGGTGACAGGATTGGGGCTTGTGGTCGGCACACCGATTGGTATCATGGCAGGTATTTATCTTGCTGAATTTGCCGAAAACAGCTGGCTTGGTAAAGTCACCCGTTTTATGAACGACATTTTGCTATCAGCACCATCGATTGTGATTGGTTTATTTATTTTTGCTTTGATGGTACAAGGTCGTAACTTCTCAGGTTGGGCAGGTGCAATGGCTTTAGCGCTCTTGGTTATTCCTGTGGTGGTACGTACCACCGAAAATATGCTCCGTCTAATTCCCAATACATTACGTGAAGCAGCTTATGCGTTAGGGACGCCAAAATGGAAACTGGTAACATCCGTTACTTTACGTGCTGCCAAAACTGGGGTATTAACAGGTATCTTACTGGCATTTGCGCGTATCTCGGGTGAGACCGCGCCGTTACTATTTACCGCGCTTAATAACCAATTCTTTAGTACCGATATGGGTCAACCCATTGCCAACTTACCAAACGTGATTTATCAATACGCCAGCCAACCATACCCTATTTCAAACCAATTGGCTTGGGCAGGTGCGTTACTCATCACCTTGGCGGTATTAACATTGAATATTTTGGCACGTGCGCTAAGTGGTAAAGAGCAATCATCACATTGATGATCAATAGAAGATTAAAGCTATTTGCTAGTATCAAACAAATTTTATTAAGGTATTCATCATGACCGCAAAAATGCAAATTCGTAATTTAGATTTTTATTACGGTAAATTTTTAGCCCTTAAAAATATCAACATCGATATCGCTGACAAAAAAGTCACCGCGTTTATCGGACCGTCAGGCTGTGGTAAATCAACGTTACTGCGTACCTTTAACCGCATGTATGACCTCTACCCAGGCATGAGTGCCACGGGCGAAATCAACCTAGATGGACAAAACATCTTGGATAAATCGGTGGACGTCAACTTGCTGCGTGCTCGCGTGGGTATGGTATTCCAAAAACCAACGCCATTTCCAATGTCAATCTATGACAACGTGGCATTCGGTGTGCGTCTGTACGAAAGCTTAAGCCGCGCTGAGCTAGACGAGCGCGTTGAATGGGCGCTCAAAAAATCGGCACTATGGACTGAAGTCAAAGATAAACTTAAAGCATCGGGTCTGTCATTGTCGGGTGGTCAGCAGCAGCGTCTATGTATCGCCCGCGGTGTGGCAACCCGTCCTGAAGTATTGCTACTAGACGAACCCACCTCGGCACTTGACCCTATCTCAACAGGCTCAATTGAAGATTTGATTTCAGACCTAAAAAATGATTACACCATCGCCATCGTCACCCACAACATGCAGCAAGCGGCACGGGTGTCTGACTATACCGCGTTTATGTACTTAGGCGAAATGATGGAAATGGGGGATACCGATAAAATGTTCACCAACCCAGACCGTAAAGAAACTGAAGAATACATTACGGGTAAATTCGGCTAAGCTATTTTTTCGTTATTGGCTATCTGCTCATCATTTAGCCCATCACAATACCTCGCTGGTGCGGGGTATTTTTTTGCTTAAACTTCTAAGCTCAATCAGAGCAAAATAAATATTGATAACGATTCTCATTTACCCTATAATTCGCCAATTGTCATTATTTTTTTATTTTTTATCACTTTTTACTTTTAAGGATGTTTTATGTTGAGCCGTACTTTTACCTTATCAATATTACCTCTAGCGATATCTGCATTACTATTGACGGCTTGCCAAAAAACCGAACAAAAAACCGACGTAGCACCTGCTGCAAGTGCAACGACTAACGCTTCTGCAGTCACAGCGTCGGCGCAGAGCTCAGTTGATTTGAGTAAAGAAACGGCGGAATACAAAGCTTGGGTACAAACCCAAATTGATAGCTTGCTCGCCGATACCCAAAAATTTGTCGCACTGCTCGAAGCGGGTAAATTAGAAGAGGCGAAGGCGTTATACCCAAAAGCGCGCATGTATTATGAGCGCTCAGAGCCGATTGCTGAAAGTTTTGGCGACCTTGACCCGCGTATCGATAACCGTGAAGCCGACCTTGAGCCCAATGAAGCATGGACAGGCTTCCATGCGATTGAAAAAATCTTGTGGACGCAAAATACCACCAAAGGCACCGAAAAACTGGGTAAACAACTGATTGCAGATGTTAAAGAATTGCACGCCAAAATTCCAACAGCAGAGGTCACAGGCGACTTGATGGTACAAGGTGCAGTAGATTTGCTCAATGAAGTATCAACGAGCAAAATCACCGGCGAAGAAGAAATTTTCTCGCATACAGACTTGTATGATTTTAAAGCCAATATTGAAGGTGCTGAGAAAATATTTGCCATTTTAAAACCAAAAATCCAAGCCAAAAACCCAGCGTTAGTCACGGAGCTTGAGCAAAAATTTGGTGCAGTCAACCAACTACTTGCCAAACACCAAGTCGGGCAACAAGACTATAAATCCTATAAAGAGCTAACCCCTGCAGATACCAAGGCGCTAGCCGAAGCGGTGAATAAACTCGGCGAACCCTTAGCGCAGATGGGCATTGTATTGCAATAAGTCAAAGGTGAAGCAAAAAATTGCTTCACTTGACGGTTTTAGGGTGGAATAAAAAGGTCAGTACGGTGTTAGAGGCAGTATGAAACATAGTAAATTAGATAAGCAAGCGCAAGAAACAGGGGTGGGATTAAAAACGTCAAATCGTCGCAGTTTTTTACGCCAATTTGGTGCGCTCAGTGTCGCAGGCGCAGGTTTAGCCGTGTCGGCCTGTCAGCAAAAACCAAGCGAAAACTTACCTAACTTGCAAGCTTTAGATGGCAATCAGTCCAAAGATAGCGATAAAAACGAAAATCCTAAACATGCCGGTAGTGATGCCAATACTACCAAAAATAGTTTTGCGGATGTCAAATATGATTTTTATGGCGAACACCAAGCAGGCATTACCACGCCGTCACAGCGTAATATTTATTTTTTGGTGATGGATTTACATACCGATAAGCTTGATGATGTCAAACAGATGTTCAAAGACTGGACAACCTATGCGGCCAATTTGACGCAAGGTAAAAACATCAAAGCGTATGAAAAGAACCCGTTTGTGCCCCCAACCGACACAGGCGAAGCAGACAGCATGGGCGCGTACGGATTGACGTTGACCTTTGGTATTAGCCCAAGTTTTCTAAAAAAAATGGGACTGACTCATAAGCAGCCCAAAGAATTCCAAGACTTGCCCAAGTTCCCGCGCGATCAATTACGAGAAAATTTGACGGGGGGTGATATCTGTATTCAAGCCTGCGCCGAAGATGCCCAAGTGGCGTTCCATGCGGTACGGCAACTGGTTCGGCAAGCGCGTTCTAATATTACCATGCGTTGGAGTCAGTCAGGTTTTGTTGGGTTTGATACCGGCAATCATACGCCCCGTAATTTATTCGGCTTTAAAGACGGCACTGCCAACCAAAGCACCATCAAAGCTGCGGACAAAAACCTATGGGCGGACGCGCCTGATTGGATGAAAGGCGGCACTTATTTGGTCACTCGCATCATCCAAATGCATCTTGAAACTTGGGATCGCACCTCGCTTAAAGGTCAAGAAGACACCTTTGGTCGACATCGTGATAGCGGCGCGGCGATTGGACAAAAAGGCGAATTTGACACCTTTGATGTGCACGCCAAAGACGCGCAGGGTAAAGCAGTGATACCTGAAATTTCCCACATGGGACTGGCAAAACGCACAGGCGTGGAGATGCTACGCCGTTCGTATTCTTACAGTAGCGGCATTAACCCAGCCACCGGGCAGTTTGATTCAGGGCTGCTGTTTATTTCATTTCAAAAATCGCCCGAACAATTTATTATTATCCAAAATGCCCTAGGTCGTCTTGATAAAATGAATGAATACACCACCCACATTGGCAGTGGGCTATTTGCTTGCTTCGGTGGTATCCTGCAAGGTGGCTACATTGGACAAGCATTATTTGAAGCTTAAAGTTAAAATGCAACATCCATCACTTAAAATAGACGGTTAAATAGACGGTTAAAAAGTTACTCATGATAAACATCACCCAAAAAACCTTGCTAAGTTTTGCTCTAGCAAGTTCGCTGCTCATCAGTAGCCAAGGCTTACAAGCCCAGCAACCAACGCCTGCAAGTGCCCAGATAGCGACGCAAGCCAGTCAACCAGCCAGCAAAAAGCTGAATTTAAGCCCTATTTTTATCAACCTATCCGACGCGATGGCGGCGATTAAAGCCAATGATGCCTCAAAAGCCAAGGGCACCCTTCTACAAATTCAAACAGCCTTTGATGCCATAGATGCAACGGCAAAAAATTCCACGCTTGGGCAACAGACAAGCCAAGCGATTGGGCAAGCCATCAGTAATCCCACAGAAGCCAATTTATCAGCCGTGTCAAATGCGTTATATGCCTTTGAAAAAGAACAAAATCCTGTAGATTACAGCACGAAGCGAAAAGAGTTTGCCAAAAAAATGGTACCGGCGTATGATAATCTTAATCAAGTCATACAACGTGCAGCGCCGACAGATGTCGAAGCGTTACGGGCGGCTTACAACCAGTTTAATGCCGTTTGGCTAGGTAATGAGCGGGTCGTACGCAATACCAGTATGGGGCACTACGGCAAAATCGAAACACCCATGGCGCTGATGCGAGTGGCGATTGAAACCCAACCCATCAATATGGCGCAAATCAAAACCCAATCTGCTGCGCTAAAAGATGCCATCGACAGTTATAACAAGGGTGACGTAGCTGCTGTACAAACCACACAAACCGTCACTCTAGCAGATAGTATCCAGCTACTGCGCGATGGTTTACAGGCGTTTAAAACAAACGACGCAGCAACTGGTCAAGCCAAGTTAGGCGAGTTTATTAGTATATGGCCAACGGTCGAAGGCGATGTCAGAACGCGTAACCCTAGCCTATATAATCGGGTGGAAAGTCAAATTCCGTTAGTCATGGCGAAGGGGCAAGACCCTAAACAGCAGCAGACACTGCAATCGATTATCAATGAATTGGCGGCAATCAATCCAACAGCCCAATATACCGCGGTTGACTCGATGCTGATTCTGCTTCGAGAAGGGTTAGAAGCCTTATTGATTGTCATCTCGCTGTTATCGGCTTTAACCGCTGCCAAACAAGTCAAAGCCAAAAAATGGGTGTATGCTGGTGTCGCTTTTGGCTTACTTGCCAGTATCGCAGGTGCGATGGCATTACAGCTATTATTCCCTGCGGTGACTTCTGCCGCCAATCGTGAGATGTTTGAAGGGGTCATCGGCATCGTTGCGGTCATTATGATGATCGGCATTGGCGCGTGGCTACATAGCAAATCATCCGTCCAATCATGGAACGCTTATATCAAGCGTCATATGGGACAGGCCATGACGGCAGGTAGCTTTGTGTCGTTATTTGGATTGAGCTTTTTATCCGTGTTTCGAGAAGGCGCAGAGACCATATTGTTTTATGTCGGTATATTACCCAATATCAGCATGAGTAATTTTTTAACTGGGATTGGTTTGGCGCTTGTAGCACTGGCAGCAGTGGCTTGGGCGATGCTAAAAACCTCAGTTAAATTACCGATTCCACAGTTGTTTAAAGTCTTAACTTGGGTGATTTATTTACTGGGCTTTAAGATTTTAGGTGTCAGTTTGCACGCCCTGCAATTGACAGGGTATCTGCCGATGACCGCCATGAGCCGCTTGCCCGCCATTGAATGGCTAGGATTTTACCCAACGCTACAGACATTTTTGGCACAAATCGGCTATATTATTATCCTTATTGGTATCAATCTTTGGATGAAAAACCATCAACGTCAGCAAACGGCTGCCTTGGCATAACTTTTAACCAAAGAATATCAACGCCATAAAAAAATGGGTAAAACTTATTTACCCATTTGGTTGTAGCGTCTAGTTCATAACGCATAGTTTGCATAACATAGTTTATATAATAGTGTAGTCTAAACTAGGCTATAGACTATACTACGCCGTTTTTTCCATACGCTCGCGCTGCGATTGACCTTGCCATAAGCCTTCTAGGTCATAAAACGTGCGTGCTTGTGGCATCATCACATGCACCACCACAGCGCCCAAATCAATCAAGGTCCAATCACTGGTGCCTTGACCTTCCACACCAATCGGATTAAATCCTGCTTGCTTCGCTTTCATCGCGACATGGTCGGCAACCGCTTTAAGGTGGCGGGTAGATGTCCCTTCGGCAATCACGATACGCTCCATGACTTCAGTCATATCAGCAACATCGAGTACGGTAATGTTTTTGGCTTTTAAATCATCCAAGGCATCTTGAACGATGTCAAGGCAAGTGGTTAACTGTTGGTGGGCAGGGTGTTGATTGACTAAACTAGCAAATTGGGTATCGGTCATAAATGCGTGGATTCCATGGATTGGGTCATAATGATTGGGTTATAAGGGTAGCTTAAAATAGGATCATGACAATCCTAAAAAAAGTGCGCTATTTTAACAAAAATCTAACGCACAGGTTATCAAAAAATGTAAATCAATATCAGGCTAAACGTGTGGGGCATATAACTGATGCTCAACAATATACCGATAAACCTCCCTCGGTAAACTTAGCCGCGCTTGCTGTCGTTGTCGAGCTTCTACGCTGTATAGCCAAGCTCTGATATCACGACTGGCGATATCAGGCACGACAAACTTATCAATATAAATATGGTTAGTGGTTTGATTTATCAAGTCTTTTGGTGAATGAATGATAAAAGGCACTAGCCGATTATCAATATTTATATTAGGGGGTTTATCCGTATTGGCCAAAGCATTTTGGTTTAAGTTTTGGTGTAAAGTGTGGCTTAAATTGTGGCTAAGGCTGCCCAAGGCAGGACGGGGTAGTACCCATAGATTGGTCAGCGAAAGCAGCTCAAAGCCGCGATACCATTTATCAAGTTGTTCAACACTGTCTTGCCCAAGGACAAAAATCAGTAGGTCATTGGGGTAACGCTGTTTAAATTCACTCAAGGTATGAAAGCTATACACAGGCGGCTGACACTGCAGCTCAGTTTCATCAATCGACAAAAAAGGCACATCGCCAATCGCAAGCCTAAGCATTTCAAGGCGCTGCTGGTTGGAAGTTGGCTTGGTTTTTAAGGGCGAACCTGCCGTAGGCAATAATTTGGCGATGATATCAACGTTGGGGAAGGCGCGCATGAGCTCATGGTACACATGCGCAATCATCTGTAAATGCGCCAAATGTATCGGATCAAATGAGCCACCCAACCAGACACGAATACAGCGAGGCATTGTCATAATCAAATGCCTAATTTAAAGTTGGGGTAAAGAAAACTAAAATCCTTCATCATCACTGACACATCTTACGGTTGGTTTGCCGGTTCATCGGTTGGTACATTGCGCACAAAAATCACTTTGTGCAGAATTTTACCATAAAGCAATTTTTGGGCATAACAGATTGTGGCGCACTAGCCTAGTGGTGGAACAGTAGCCTTACATTGCTATTTAAGCCGATATCCTGTGTGACAGGCAATTGTGACAGACAACAAAAAGGTGAGTGTCAAACTCACCTTTTTTTAAATATAAACGCTTAAAACTCACCGCTATCGGCTTGAACCGCTGTGAGCGCAATGGTATAGACAATATCTTCAACTAAGGCGCCACGCGACAAGTCATTCACAGGCTTATTTAAGCCTTGCAGCATAGGACCGACGCTCACCACGTTGGCAGAGCGCTGCACCGCTTTATAGGTGGTATTGCCAGTGTTCAAATCTGGGAAGATAAACACATTGGCTTGACCTGCCACCAGCGAATTTGGCGCTTTTGATTTTGCCACGCTTGCCACACTGGCAGCGTCATATTGTAACGGACCATCAATGAGTAAATCAGGTGCTTTGGCTTTGGCGATTTCGGTGGCTTGACGCACTTTATCCACGTCTGCGCCTTCACCTGATGAACCCGTCGAGTAACTAATCATGGCAACTTTGGGTTCGATACCAAACGCTTTGGCAGATTGGGCGGATTGTAGGGCGATTTCAGCCAACTGTTCTGCGGTAGGGTCTGGGTTGATGGCACAGTCACCATACACCACCACTTGCTCAGGCAGTAGCATAAAGAAAATAGACGAAACCAGTGAATACTGCGGCGCTGTTTTAATTAACTGAAACGCAGGGCGGACGGTATTGGCAGTGGTATGTACGGCGCCAGATACCAGACCATCGACTTCACCCAAGTGCAGCATCATCGTACCCAGCACGACGGTGTCTTTGAGCTGTTCATGGGCTTGCAGTTCATCGAGTTTGCCTTTACGGCGCTCAACCATAGGTTTGACGTACTTGTCAATCAAGGTCTCTGGGTCAAGAATCTGCAGGCCTTCAGGTAGGGTGAGCCCCAAGTTCTTGGCAACCTCTTCGACTTCACTGCGTTTGGCAAGTAAGATACAATGGGCAATACCACGAGTTTGACAGATGACCGCCGCTTCAACGGTACGGGGCTCAGCGCCTTCAGGCAGTACGATGGTTTTTTTGGCAGCTTGGGCTTTTTTGACCAAGGTATGACGAAAAGCCGAAGGGGAGAGTTTGCGGTTGTTGTTGCCTTGACTAAAAGTGGTTTTGATCCAGTCCAAATCCAAATGCGCGGCGACAAAATCGGTGACTTCACTGGCGCGAGTGGTGTCATCGGCGGGGATTTCATGGCTGATGTGGTTAAGTTTGGTAACGGTATCAAAGCTGTCAGTGTCAACCAGCATCACAGGAATCCCCGTTTTTAGCGCGGGGCGACACAGATTGATAATTTTTTGGTTCGGCATGATACCGCCTGTCAGAATAAGACCTGCTAGCGGCACACCATTCATGGTGCTAAGCGCAGTTGCCAAAATCAAATCGTCACGGTCGCCTGCCGTTACCAGTAAGTTGCCACGGGTGAAAGAATCTTCAATATTGGCAACGGTACGCGCAACCAGTAAAGTATTAAGCACACGGCGGTTTTTGGCGTCACCTTCATTGAGCCATTTGGCATCAAGTTCACGAGCCACATCCCAGGTACGGGGCACACTCAAGGTATTGCTAAAAGGCACCACGCCAATCAAGCGAAAATTATCGGAGTCAAAATAAGGGGAGTGGGATTTAATCGCCTGTAACTGCTCAGCTGCCAAATCAACTTTGGCTTTACCCGGCGCGACGGGTGCTTCATCATAATGGTTGTCCACGTTTTTGACGCGCATCAAAATCGTGCCTAACGTGCGCTCGCTTGCCATGCCGCCAAAATCACGGGCAAAAATATCTAGCTTGTCTACCAAACTATCAGGATTGGCAATATCGCCACTACTGACCAAGATAACTTTGGCATCTAGCGCATTGACGATGGCTAAATTCACCAATTCTGCATAACTTGAATCATTGTCGGCAGCCAGACCTTCACAGACGATAACGTCATATTGCTCAGCCAATGCTTGGTGTTTGGCAACCACTTCTTCCATCAAGTCATCTAACTGACCATCCCCAATCACGCGCTCTAAGCGGCTACGGTCAATGGATGTTGGCGGGTTTAAGTTAAAGGCATGTTTTGCAAGCACACTTGAGCTGTCATCACTCTCATGATTGGCAGTGATATTTTGGCTAAAGGGTTTTAAAAATCCGGCTTTTAGCCCGATATAATCAAGTGCACGGATAAAACCCAAACAAGCTGAGGTCAAGCCAATGCCGCTACTGGTAGGCACAAATAAAATAGTTTGCATGATAGTTCCTATTTGTTATTTTATTCAAACTAAAAACCCTGATGGGTCATCAGGGTGAGAGGGTTTATAAACCTAAGACTTCTTTGGTTTCTTTGGCGATTTGGTATTCTTCATCGGTCGGAATCACCCACAATTGCAGTAGGCTGTCGGCTTGGTGGAAGCTACCTTCTACGCCGCGAGAGAGTTCAGCATTTTTTTCAAGATTCGCTTTGATGCCAAAATGCGGCAAGTTTTGTAAGATTTTTTGGCGAATTGAGGCGCTGTTTTCACCGATACCACCGGTAAAGACCAAGCCAGTAAAAGTCGGTAATGCACAGCTGAGTGAAGCGATATAACGGGCTGCTTTATAACAGAAAATTTCGATGGCAAGTTTGGCATCTTCGTTGCCTTCATTGGCGGCTTGCTCCACCGTGCGCATGTCGCTTGAGATACCTGAAATGCCCAACAACCCGCTTTGTTTATTTAAAATTGTATCAATTTGGTCAAGGCTATAGCCCAAAATACGGTGTAAGTGAATATGCAAACTTGGGTCAACATCACCACTGCGCGTACCCATGACCACGCCTTCTAGCGGGGTCAGACCCATGCTGGTGTCCAAGCTTTTGCCATCATACACGGCGGTTAACGAGCAACCATTACCTAAATGCACCGTAATCCAACCATTGGCTTGGTGATGAGGGGCTAGGCTATCAGCGCGGTGGCTAACATAGGCGTGCGAGCTACCATGAAAACCATAGCGACGGATATAATGCTCATTGTACAAATCTTTTGGAATGGCATAGCGGTAGGCTTTGGCGGGCATGGTTTGGTGAAAGGCGGTATCAAACACGACCACTTGCGGCAAATCTGGGTAGATTTTTTCCACCGCCTCAATACCTAAGGCATGGGCAGGGTTGTGCAGGGGCGCCAATACTTTTAGCCGTTTGACTTCCGCCAAGACATGGTCGTTGACTTTTTCGGCATGAGAAAACTCACGTCCGCCATGCACCACACGGTGACCCACGGCAACGGGTTTGTAAGCGGCTAATAAACCTAATATTTTTTGCAGCGCCCATTGGTGATTAGCGCCTGCCAAAGAGATTTCGACTTTTTCCCCATTGAGGTCGGTGTGTTTGATACGTGCCGTATCTAAGCCCAAGTTTTCCGCAAGACCGGCAACGCGCTCGCTGCTGTCATTGCTTAATAACGCGTATTTGATTGACGAAGACCCACAATTAAGTACTAAGATCGGATTTTGCATGGCTGTTCCTTTAGACAAGATCTTGTGCATTCCTTGCAACAAGCCCCTTCCTAACTGGATTAAATTTTAAGCTATCCTTGCCTTCAGTAATTTATTGTAGATTAAAAAAATTATATTGTGGTAATTTTTTGCCAAATTTTTGTTGTCATCATTATAGCGAAAAAGCATACCACAACAATGAGGGTGTCAACAAAATGAAAATTAACAAAAATCATCGATTTAATGCTCATCTTTAGTAAGGTGAGATAATTGCTTATAAAATGCAAAAACAGCTACAATAACCCCATCGCAAATTTTATTTTTATACTTATTTTATTCTTAAAATTAAGGGCATTCATGCAAATTTCAAAATTATCTCCAACAATCGCCGTGCTGACGGTGATGTTGGCAACCCATGTGCTGACAGGATGTGGGCAAAAAGGGGCATTGTACCTACCCAGCAACAATAGCCAACAAGTAGTCGATGCTGCCGCCAAACCGACTAGCATCACTGCCAATGCCTCTGATACCAAAGTCGATGTCAACACCCAAGATCCCAACGTCATGATCGACAATAACGCAACCCAAGCGCCGCAATCAGCGCCTCACTCAGCGACCACACCATCGGTGCCGTCGGTTGGAGGTAAAAATGATTACTGATGATGCAGCTGCAAGTTTAGCGATCAACCCGACCGAACACGTCAAGTCAAGCAACTGTCTGAGTTATGATGACAATGCCCTGATGATGGATGGCTTCAGTCTTGCAGATATCGCAAAGACCTTCGGCACACCGACCTATGTGTATAGTCAGCAGGCGATTTTGGCAGCCTATAAAGCTTATGATGATAGTTTTGCTGAGATTGAGCATCAGATTTGTTATGCGGTAAAAGCCAATAGTAACCTTGCTGTATTAAACGCACTTGCCAAAGCAGGGTCAGGGTTTGATATTGTCACAGGGGGCGAGCTTGCGCGGGTTTTGGCTGCAGGCGGTGACCCCAAAAAAATCGTATTTTCAGGACTTGGCAAAACCGCCGAAGATATTCGCACTGCCCTTGAAGTAGGGATTGCTTGCTTTAATGTCGAGTCAGAAGCCGAGCTGTACCGCATTAACGCAGTGGCAGGCAAACTACAGCAGCAAGCGCCAATTTCGCTACGCGTCAACCCCAATGTCGACGCGCAAACCCATCCGTATATCTCTACAGGGCTCAAAGAAAATAAATTCGGCATCACCCATGAAGATACGCCCCGTATCTACCAAATTGCCCATGACCTACCGCACCTAAAAGTCGTCGGTATTGATTGCCATATTGGCTCGCAGTTGACCCAAGTTCAGCCTTTTATGGATGCATTGGATAAAGTCATTGAGATGATTCACGCACTTGCCAAGCAAGGTATTGCGCTTGAGCATATTGATTTGGGTGGTGGCTTGGGTGTGCAGTATATTGACGAAGACGTTGCAAGTATTCAACAATTTGCGCAGTTACTCTTACCAAAACTGAAAACTTTAGGCTTAACACTGTATCTAGAGCCAGGCCGTAGTATCGTTGCCAATGCAGGCGTATTATTGACCCGCGTGGATATTTTAAAACCTACCGAACACAAAAATTTTGCCATTGTCGATGCCGCGATGAATGATTTAATTCGTCCGGCACTTTATCAGTCAGAGATGGCGGTCATCCCCACACAGTTGAACTCACCGGTTGAACCCAAAGTATGGGATATGGTCGGGGCGATTTGTGAGACGGGCGATTTTTTGGCAAAAAACCGTGTGTTAGCATTGGCTGACAATGATGTTCTAGCCATCACAGGGGCAGGGGCGTATGGGTTTGTCATGTCGAGCAATTACAATAGCCGCCCTCGTGCTTGTGAAATTTTAGTCAAAGAGGGTCACGCCCATGTCATTCGCGAGCGTGAAACGGTTGAGAGCCTTTGGCAAAAAGAAAAATTGGTAGATTAAATCTATCCTGTAAGGTTTGCTGGCAACGCTAAGCCTTATTTGTCCCGCTGAGCCCAAAACCTTAGAAACTGAAACCAAAACCTTAGTAACCGAGCCCAAATTTGCTTGACTTGCTAAGGTTTTTTTGTTCCCCAATTACCTTATAAAAAATCAGCTATCATGATAAGATAGCGTGCATAAATCAAAATAATTTTAAGGAATAACAATGTTAATTGAATTTACCAAAATGCATGGACTGGGGAATGACTTTATGGTCATTGACCTAGTCACACAGCGACTTCACTTGACCAAAGAGTTGGTAGCGTTGTTAGGGGATAGACACTTAGGCATTGGCTTTGACCAGTTGTTGATTGTTGAGCCGCCAAGCCGCCCTGATGTCGATTTTCGCTATCGTATTTTTAACAAAGATGGCAGTGAAGTGCAGCAATGCGGCAATGGTGCTAGATGTTTTGCCCGTTTTGTGCAGGCGCGCAAATTGTCATTTAAACAACGTATTCGGGTAGAAACCGCCAGCGGTATTATTACCCTTAGCACCGATGATTATGGCTGGGTAAAAGTGGATATGGGCAAACCAAAATTTGAGCCTGATGAGATTCCTTTTACCCCCAAAACCATTACTAAAGTTCAAAACTCATACCGGCTAAATGTGGATGGTACGCCTGTGACACTCTATGTGGCAAATATGGGCAATCCCCATGCCATTATCAAAGTAGATGATGTATTGACCGCTGAGGTGGAAAAACTCGGTAAAGCGATTGAGAGCCACCCTGCATTTCCGGAGCGCGTCAATGTCGGGTTTATGCAGGTGATGAATAATCGCCATATCCGGCTACGCGTCTATGAGCGCGGTGTCGGCGAAACGCAAGCTTGTGGTACGGGCGCGTGTGCTGCCGTTGCTACAGGGGTGCGTGAAGGCTGGCTAGATGAAGGCGTGGATATTCGAGCCCAGTTGTATGGCGGCAGTTTGGCGATTCGTTGGCAAGAAGGCTATCCTGTTTATATGACCGGTCCTGCGACCTTTGTGTACGAAGGGGTGTTTAGTCCTGAGGGTTTGATGGCAGGTGCGGGGCTGAAATTTGCGCCGGCACAATCAAGTGAGGAACATCGCTCAGATGAGGGACATCCTTATCATGAATAGCACCCAACCTCGCTAACCGACACTATGACAACTAGCCGTAGCCTAAGTCAAGGGAAAAATAGTCAAGGGAAAAAGGGCAACCGTGTAGGCAAATCAGCAAACGATGATTTGCCCACGCACTTAACGCCGCATGCGGCAGAAACTGTGCTCAATACCGATGACCAAGCTTTGGTAAATCGCTGGCTGGCTGAGCTAAGCAATAAGCGTTATAGCGCAGCGACCATCAAAAGCTACCGCCAAGCGCTACAGCCTTTTTTGGCGTATTGCTATGAGCAACATACCGAGCTTTGTCACATCACCCGCCAGCAATTATCAGACTTCCTAATTCGCCGATTGGATGTCGATAAAATATCCAAATCCAGTAGTCAATATGAACTGACCGTGTTGCGTCAACTTTATAAATGGTTGATTGTTCAGCAGCTGATGACACTAAATCCCACCACAACTATACGTCTTAAACGCGCCCCGAGACCTTTGCCCACGCTACTTGATATCGATGTATTATCCCAGTTATTAGACCAAGCTGCGCCAGAAGATAGCCATGAAGCACGGTTATGGATTCGCGATAAAGCCATGCTAGAATTACTGTATGGCAGTGGTTTGCGGGTTGGCGAGCTCGTGGGACTCAATATGTCTGACATCGACAAATCACAGCGGCTGTTACGAGTATTGGGTAAAGGCGGAAAAACGCGCATCGTACCGATTGGCGAAAAAGCCTGGCAGGCACTCATCAACTATTTGCCGCATCGCTCGCTGTGGGTGGAAGAGCAAGACCCTGCGGTATTTGTCAGTGAGCGTTATGGCACGCGTATCTCAACGCGCACCGTGCAGCTACGTATCAAGCTACACGCCAAACGAGCCGGCGTCGCGCAAGACTTATACCCGCATCTACTTAGACACTGTTTTGCGTCACATATTTTAAGTGATAGTGGTGATTTGCGTGGCGTTCAAGAATTGCTAGGACACAGTGATATCAGTACCACACAGATTTATACCCATTTGGATTTTGGGCATTTATCGCAAGTGTATGACAAAGCGCATCCCCGCTCACGACGATAGCGCACAATAATAGGCAGGTTAAGCAGTGATATTAAACATGAAAAAAATATTAAGCTTAAGCCTAGCCACATCAGCCTTAGCCATCTTAAGCATTTACCGCGCGGGTCAAATGCTCAGAAGTACGGCGAAGATTAAGGCTCAAGATAATCGCTAAGCCACGCAGCATCTCAACACCGATACGAGGATAATCTGACAACAGTCGCTCAAAGTCAGCGCGGGACAAGGTGACAAGCGCACATAGGCTGGCGGCTTTAATGGTAGCGGAGCGAGTTAATAAATCTAACAGTGCCATTTCACCCGTACTTTCGCCCGCCCGAATTTCACCGACTTTAATTTCTGCCCCTGAAGGGCTGTATTTAATGACTGATAGCTCCCCAATCAGCAAAAAAGCCATAAAATCGCCATGCTCGCCTTCCGTAAATAACACTTCTTGCGGACTCAACTGTTTAAAATGCAATGAGTTTTCGACCACTTGAAACATATAAGGATCAAGACGGCTAAAAATTGGGCTATTCTTTAAATATTCAAAAAGTGGATTATCCATTTTTCGCTTAAAGGTCGTTAGATATTATTTGCTATGATAGTCAATTTTTGACATTCGAGCAACG
The DNA here is from genome assembly GCF_032017425.1 of Moraxella sp. CTOTU47618. NCBI lineage: Bacteria > Pseudomonadati > Pseudomonadota > Gammaproteobacteria > Moraxellales > Moraxellaceae > Moraxella > Moraxella sp. CTOTU47618. The sequence goes on from NZ_DALZPW010000012.1 coordinate 60,204, forward strand.
CAATATTCTGCCGAGTTATTTGCTGCGCATCCGCATCAAAGTCGGCAAAAATCACGCTCGGCGCTTGTTGGTAAAAGGTTGTCTTATCAGCAGTTTGGTCAAGCTGTTGGCGACTATTTGGCTTAGGCAGCCAGCTTGCCGCTTTGGCAGATAAAGGTAAATGCGCTAAATTGTTGGTGATATCAAAATCAAAATCTCGGGTTACTCCATCGTTTGCTGCATCATTTGCTGCATCGGTTACCGCGTAGCTTGCTGCATTGATTTTTTGTGTGAAAACGTTCTCGCCATCACTGCTGATAAATTCGCTATGCCCCCAAGTGCTGCGAACATTGCTAGGCGCTGAGGGATTGACGACATGGTCACCCGTCTGACCTGCGCCAATGACCATGCATTGACTATCGAGCGCCCTTGCGGTGAGTAGGGCATGCCAATGTGCTTTACCTGTTTGGTAAGTAAACGCCGAAGGCGCTGTCAATATATCTGCGCCTAGTTCGCGTAGTTTGACCGCAAGGGTGGGGAAACGAATATCAAAACATACCATCATGCCGACTTTGCCAAACTCGGTATCCGCCACAATGAGCTCATTACCGGCTTCGAAGGTTCTACCTTCATCATAGTTGCCTGTGCTATCATTGACGGTGGCTTTGAACAAATGAATTTTGTCATAGCGCGCTAAGCAGTCGCCAGCAGGGTCAAATAATAGTGAGCTTTGCCGAAGTTTGCCGTCAGCGACAGGCGTACCGTCAGGTCGATACGGGCAGGGCAAGGTACCTGCCAGCAGATACACACCATAGTGGCGGGCAGCCTGTGCCGACCAAGCTTTTAAGGCATCAAAATATTGACTGGCAAAACCTTGTTTGCCAAAACAAAAAGCGTTTTCTGGCAAAATCACCATGCGGGTGCCGCGTTCACTGGCAATTTTAATACCTAATTCAATAGATTGAAGATTTGCTAAGATATCGGTCTGGCTATTGAGTTCAACAATCGCAAATTTTTTCAGTTTTGTCATGGTGTGATTTCGTAAGCAAAAAATTTAGGAAAATTTGTGGATGCTGCAGCTAAGTAAAGCTAAGCACAGTTAAGCTAAGTGCAGATAATTAATATACGGCTGAATGTCAAAAAATACTAGCATATCTTGTTGAAACAATACTAAACTAGCAACCTAGCAGAGCATAGACACACCATAGACACACCATCTAAACTAACCTCATTAGAATAAGGCTTAAAATAACGCGTTATGAAAATTGGTATTGGGGCAAAGCTAACGACGGGGATGACACTCACCCCACAAATGCAGCAGGCAATTCGCTTGCTGCAACTATCGAGTCTTGAGCTTGAACAAGAAGTGCAGCTTAAACTCGATAGCAACCCCCTGCTTGAGCGTGAAGAAGAGTGGGAGACGTCTTATGACGACGCCGATAACCTACCCGATGGCGAAAACTATCCAGAACACGATACAAATGACGACTATGACTATGACTATGACGAAGATGACTATAAAGTAGAAGGTGTCGAGTTGTCTGAAGCTGATTTTGATGATTATACCCGTCATGAAACTGAGGTGTTGGAAGATTATCTAGCATCGGATGATTTTTATGCTGCTTCTGCTAGCCAAGATTATCCCGAGCACAGTGAACCCTCGGCAGTGCATGAGTATGCCAGTCATAGCCCAAGTGATAGTTACAGCGACAGTTATGATGACAAGCATAGGGACAGTGATGCAGACAGCGATTATCGCTATGATGAGGAATATGGCTTAGATGGCATTGATAGTAGCGAGCATCTTAGCAGCCAGCAAGTCGACATGCCGGTGGATGCACAGTGGGATGATATTTATAGCTATGAATCTTCGGCAGCCACGGGCATTGATAGTGAAGACAGTCAGGATGATTATAAGCTTGCTACGCAAGGAAATATTCAAGATTATGTCCGTTGGCAACTGAATTTAAGACGGCTCTCCACCATTGATATGCTGATGGCGGAGTATCTGATTGATAGCATGGATGAGCGCGGTTTTATCACGCTATCGAATGATGAGCTATTTCAAAGTTTTGATACCATGTTGTCATTTTATCAAGTTGAAAACGTGGACTTGGCGCTTGAAGACATTGAACTTGTGGTTAAGCAAATACAAAACTGCGAGCCACTGGGCGTTGGCGCGAGAAATTTGGCAGAATGCTTGCTGATTCAGCTCAATAAATTACCGAGCGATACCCCCTCTTGGCAAGCAGCCAAGCAAATTTTGATGCATTCAGAATTTTTTGCCAACAATAACATCAATGCACTGCTTAAATCATCCAATCTTGACGTCTCTGAGATTCAGCCTGCGCTTGCCTTATTGCGCACATTAAACCCCAATCCTGCACTGTCTTATGAAAAATCACAGCGCCAGCTAGATAATGGCATTGAAAGCTACGACATTCCTGATGTCATTGTGGTGCAGCGTGGACAGCATTGGGAAGTCAGCTTAAACCCAGAAACCTTGCCAAAACTGCGTATTAACCAAGTGTATGCCAAACTTGTCAGCCGCAATGACAACAGCGAGCAAGGCGTTTATCTAAAAGAGCAGCTGTATGATGCGCGGCTGTTTATCCGTAGTATCGAAGAGCGTAATCAAAATCTACTAAAAGTTGCAACCTGTATCGTCAAACGTCAGCAGGCTTTTTTTGAGCAAGGCGTCATGGCAATGCAGCCGATGGTACTCAAAGATGTGGCAGATGAAGTCGGCTTACATGAGTCAACCGTTTCTCGTATCACTACCAGCAAAACCATTCTTACCCCCAAAGGGTTATTTAGCCTAAAATATTTCTTTTCAAGTCAAGTCAGTAGTGATGAGGGTGAAGGTGTCTCTTCAACCGCTATCAGCGCGATGATCAAGCAAATGATTGAGGCAGAAGACCCCAAAAAACCGCTATCTGATAGTAGTATTATGAAGCATTTGCAAGATAAAGGCATTGATATTGCCCGTCGTACCGTGACCAAATACCGAGAAGGTATGAACATCGGTTCTTCTACGCAGCGTAAAGTGCGGTTTTGACCGCAATGTTGTGATTAGATAGTCAGTCAAAATCTTTTCTAGCTGAACTTTTAAATGTAAGTAAATTTTCAAATGTAACTAAATTTTCAAATATAACTCAACTTTCAAATTTAACTCAACTCTCGAACTGTTAACAAATCTCTTGGTATTTTGCTAAACAGCAATGGTTGATGGCATGCCTACCTTTTTGCATAATGGATTCATAAGGGATAAACCTTTGACGCAGTAACGTGGCTTAGCAATAATTGCTCAATAGCAACTATTTTTACTCGCAGTTATTTGAAGTGATATAAATCAAAATGATATAAACCAAGTTGCAAAGCTCTTTTAGCAACTTATCTTGGTACACGGGTATGCTTGAACACTATAATTTGATTTTACTTTTTTTAGGGTTGGCGTTTTTAATCGGGGCATTCTTTCCTGTACTACCGCGCAAGCTTTCGATATCCTTGCCTATGATACAAATTACCTTTGGCGCACTGCTAGGGTATTTTTTTATGGGGTTGCCTAGAATTAATCCGCTTAATTATGGCGTTCCTATCGAAAAAGTTACAGAAGTGGTGGTGCTGATTTCATTGGTCGGTTGTGGTATCAAACTTGATAGTCCGCTCAATTGGAAAACATGGCAACCGACCTTAAGGCTGTTGGTGATTGTGATGCCAGTGGGTATCGCCGCGATGGCATTGATGGGGCATTATATTTTTGGACTCAGTATGGCAGCGGCTATTTTGCTCGGTGCGGTGCTGGCGCCAACCGACCCTGTACTAGCGGCAAGCATCCAAGTCGGTCCACCCGACTCCAAACGACAGGAAGATGTGACCCGATTTACCCTCACGTCAGAGGCAGGTCTCAATGATGGACTGGCATTTCCATTCATTTATTTAGCGATAGCGATTGCTACGGCAGTGTCTCTCAATCAGGGTTTTGGTGCAGAAGATTGGCTGCATTGGTTGGGCTATGATGTGTTATGGCGAATCATTGCAGGGGTGGCTGCGGGTTACTGTGTTGGTAAGTTTTTGGCAAATTGGCTATTTACCAAGACACATCCCGATAAAGTCGAGCAAAGTTATATGGTATTAGCCTTGATGTTACTAGCTTATAGCATCGCAGAGTTTGTGCATGGTTATGGTTTTATTGCCGTATTTGTGGCGGCGTTAACTTTTCGGCGTTCAGAATGTGAACATGAATATCATGAGGGTTTGCATGATTTTGCTGAGCAAATTGAAGGTTTGCTGATGTCGCTTGTAATGGTATTTTTGGGACTATTGGTGGGTCAAGCGTTAGCGAGTGATGTCACCCTTAGTTGGCAAGTGTATGTGGTATGTTTGGCGTTTATATTTTTGATACGTCCCATCGTGGGTTATTTTAGTCTAGGTAAACTGGGGATGAGTCGCAATGAACGCTGGGTAACGGCAGGATTGGGCATTCGCGGGATTGGCACCTTGTATTATATCGCCTATGCGATGAATAAAGGCGTATTTACCAGTGATGAAGCGCTAAAAATTTGGGTGATTTGTGTGGTAATGATTGCAATGTCGGTTTTTTTACATGGGCTAACCGCCAATCGTTTATTAGCTATGACCAAAAATTAGTGCAACGCAAAAATAAAAAAATCGGGTAAGTTACCCGCTTTTTTTACGCGGATATGATTAGCCACCACCCACCGCTTGCACCACTTCGATGTTCATACCATCTTGCAAGGTGACATTTGCCAATTGGCTTTTTGGAATCAATTCACCGTTGATTTCAACGGCAAAACGACCTTGGGTTTGCCCCATTTCATTCAATAGTAGTAAGAGATTTTGATGTAACGTTTGTTTGACGTCACCATTTAAAGTCACTTGTGGCATTATTTCGCTTCCTGTTTTGTTACGCTTTCTGTCATGGTTAAATATGGTTAAACTGATGAAGTGTGCTTAGCAACACTGATAGCAAGCCAAATCCATGCGATAATAAACAGCGTGCCGCCAATCGGAGTAACGGCGCCCAACCAACGTGGCATACCCAAAGCCATCAAATATAGCGAACCTGTAAAAAGTACAATACCCAATTGCATCACCCACGCGATAGTAGGCGATGTGAGGTTTATACGCAATAACATACCAACAATCAACAATCCAAGCGCGTGATAAAAAAAGTATTGCGTACCTGTCTGCCACCAAGCCATTTGCTCGGCTGACAAACGCGGTTTAAGCCCATGTGCGGCAAACGCCCCACAGGCGACCGCCACTGCCATATTTATCGCGCCAACACTTAGCCAGTTCATGACAGTTAATCCAACTGCAAATGGGTATTGGCTAACATGGCTTCTTTGATTTTATCCATGGCATTTTTTTCAATTTGGCGAACCCGTTCCGCTGATATATTGTACTCTGCCGCCAACTCGTGCAAGGTCGCTTTTTGCTCATTAAGCCAGCGCTGCTGTACAATATCCCGAGAGCGATCGTCTAAGTCTTCCATCGCTTCCATCAAGGCTGAATTGTTATTTTCTTCCCAATCAGCATCTTCTACCATATCAGCTGGGTCAGCCGCATCTTCTAAAAAATACTGCGGTGCATAGCGGCCTTCGTCTTCATCATCACTTTGTGCTTCAAACGATGCATCATACGAAGTCAGACGGCTTTCCATCTCTAGCACTTGTTTGACGGTAACATTTAAGTCTTTGGCAATCGCTTCGGCTTCTTCGAGCGTTAACTGGTTGTTGGTTTTTTTCAGTGAGCGCAAGTTAAAAAATAGCTTGCGGTGCGCTTTGGTGGTCGCGACTTTGACGATACGCCAGTTACGAATCACAAATTCATGGATTTCAGCTTTGATCCAATGCACGGCAAAAGACACCAAACGCACACCTTTGTTTGGGTCAAAACGTTTCACTGCTTTCATCAAACCGACATTGCCTTCTTGAATCAAATCGCCTTGTGGCAAACCATAACCAGAGTAACTGCGCGCAATGTGAATCACAAATCGCAGATGCGACATAACCAGCAGCCGTGCTGCTTCTACATCCCCTTCGTCAGTATAGCGATGCGCTAGCTCCTGTTCTTGCTCTGCCGTCAAAATAGGAATTTGATGAACCGCATTGATATACGCGCCTAAATTCACCCCAGGGGCAGATAACGCAGTCGGCATGGTAGGAACAAGGGCATTGGTCATGGCTTTCTTTTGACGGGATCGCGATGCAGTCTTTCGTGGTTTTTCAACAAACTCATCATCATAGTCGTCATCAGCCTCGTCCACTAATTCATCATAGTCATCATAACTATCAGGGAGCTGTGCAAGGTCAATATCGTCGTCGCCTAAGCTATCAAAGTCTGGCTCGTCAAATTCATCGCGTTCGTCATCGTCGATGTCATCAAATGCAGCGTGTGGGTCGTCACCCAGCTTAGCGTCAAGCTTGGTCGATTTTTTTGCGTTGGCAGTCTTTTTTATTGTCGTTGTTTTGGTCTTTGTAGCCATGAAATAGCCTGTCAATTGTCCTTTAATTTCTGTTATTTAGTATGCCTTAAAGCCAGCTTTTTTGTAAGAGGCGTTTAGCAATTTTTGGTTATGATCGAGTGAAAGATTGTGTCTGTTGTATTTTCAGACGGTGTGATTGATGTCTGTTGCACCAGAGTATATCCGGCATGCTGACAAAAAGCTGCGATGTCACGCTTGCTGTTAGGGTCGGTTGCAGTCACATACACCGCATGACCCAACGCGGTTTTTTTTAGTGCCATTTTAAGTTTAAGTAGCGGCATCGGGCAGGCGAGTCCTTTACCATCTACATAGTGCTCAATTTGAGCATTGATGTGGATATCGTTATGTTCGCCTGAGCGAAACAATCCCCAATCTTGGCAAAAGGCGCCATCCGATAGTAAGGCAGGATTTAACGTAATCTGAGAAGAATCCGTCATGGTAATAAAATCGCTACTGGAAAATTCAAAGTGTGTTAGATGGTTATTATAGGCTAAATTACAAGTGTAGACGATTGAGATAAATCAAAGTTAGTATTATATTTTTGAAAATTTAACCTTTATCCTGCATTCAGTAGTCGGTAGATTGTAGCAAGATATCATTACAAAATTTGGCTTTTTAAAGCTGCTGAAATTTGTATATTGAGCAGTATTATTTAGCATTTATCTTTTTTTAAACACCATTTTTTAAACATCATTCTAAGCTAATTCGCTGTCAAAGGTCGCGCATGCCCATCAATCCACTTGCTAGTTATTTATCTGCTAGTTATTTATTTAGAAAAACGCCCGTAGTTGCTTTATTAAGTACCCTATCAACGGGCGTGCTTGCTGTCGATAACTTTTCCTATCAAAGTGTGCCCGCTTTTAATTCAGCCATGATTGCAAGTGCTGAGCCTACCAAGGTGAATAGCCAATTAGCCTCTATGGACAATGGACAAGCGCTCATCGATACCGAGCAAAATCGTCAAGTCGGTGAGTGGGCGTTTCGACAAATCAACGGCAATGCAGCGCTGATAAAAGACCCTTGGTTGCAGCAATCGCTTGAACAAATTGTGTGGCAAATCAATGCGGTGGCAGGTCTCAACGCACCCATGGGGCTGGTGATTATCAATGACAAGCAAATCAATGCCTTTGCGGTACCGTCTGGGCTTATCGGCATCAATGTCGGTTTGTTGGATAAAGCCAAAAGTCTAGATGAAATAGTGAGCGTCGTCGCGCATGAGATTGCCCATGTTAGCCAGCGCCATTATCAACATTGCAATGATGAAAAGACCAAACAGCTACTAATGCAGGCAGGCGGTCTTTTGGCGGGCGTCGCAGCATCCAAAGTCGGGGATGGTGATGCCGCTGCCGCTGTCATGCTAGGCTCTCAGGCGATGTCAGCCAACGCTGCTGCCTCCTATAGCCGCGGTCAAGAGCGAGAAGCCGACCGTATTGGCATGCAAATCATGAACCAAGCGGGCTATGATGTCAATGCCATGCCCAGTTTCTTTGCCACCCTAGACCAACAAAACCCTGTTAAAAGTAACACCTTGATTCCCAGTTTTATTTTAAGCCATCCGCTCACGGCAGATAGAATCAGTGAAGCAAGGGCGCGAGTCGCAACTTACAAACGTGATAGCCAGGCCAATATGGCATCAAACCGTTATCAATCTATTCAACAGCAGCGCGCGCAACTGTTTGAACAAATCCAGTGGCGTGCTCGCTACTATGGCTATCTAGTCAATAAAGCCGATTTGGAACAAGGGGCGAAAACCAGTAAAGGTGCCAAGCTTGCGCTGATTAATTATTATCTCGATAACGGACAACCCAAAGCAGCACAAAGTTTAATGCAGGATTTTGATAAGGACATCAACACGCTCGCCAATCCGCTGGCAGTCGTGACATTTAGTCAGTTAGCGGCGCAGCAAGGCAATGTTGATGTGGCAATCGCTAAATTGCAGCAACTCGCCTCTGTGTATCCTGAGCGCACAGATGTGCCACGCTATCTGAGTGATATTTATTTAAAATATCGTCCTACTGCAGAAAGTGGTCAACAAGTATTAGCGCTACTTCAACCCTTATCCAAGCAAAATCCCCGTGATGTCATGCTGTGGGATCGATTGCAGCAAGCCAGTCAACTACTCGCAAAACATCGTAGCGGCGATGAGCAACTGATTCATCGCATCAATACATTACGCTATCGCGCGTATGGCGAGTTATGGCGCAATGAGCTAAAAGACGCGGTGACATCACTCACCCAAGCCAAATTGTTAGCAAAGCAGCTACCTAGTAACCAATCTTTGCTGGCACTGCTGAACCAGCAAATCAACCAAGTGCAAGATGCCAATCAGTTTAAACCATCTTAACCATTAGACAGCTAACGTAGGTTCATTATCCGTTGGCTCATCCTGCGCGGGTAGCGCCAACCAATTGCCAAGTTTTAATGACAGTTCTTCGAGCCCAATTCTATCTTGGGCAGAAAATAATTGAATACTAAACGGCAATTTTAATTTATTAAGCTGATTGCGGGTTTGCTGCAGCGTGTTTTTGGCAGCGCCGTATTTGAGCTTATCGGCTTTGGTTAATAGCACATGAACCTCAAGCTCACCGTCTTTTGCCCAGTGTAGCATTTGCTCATCAAAGAATTTTAGTGGATGGCGAATGTCTGTGAGCAGCACTAAACCGGCGAGGCTTTTACGCGAAATTAGGTATTTTTCCAGCTCTGACTGCCATTCTTTTTTCATCGCCTCGGGCACGGCGGCATAGCCATACCCCGGCAAATCCACCAACCGCTGATCCAAATTGCCCATATTAAAAAAGTTAATCATTTGGGTGCGACCTGGGGTTTTGGAGGAACGGGCTAACTGGCGCTGCTGGGTCAATGCATTAATGCAAGAGGACTTACCAGCATTTGAGCGGCCAGCAAAAGCAACTTCGCGACCCGTATCGGCAGGACACAGTTTAAAGGTAGGGGCAGACAGCATAAATTGGGTTTGATGCAACCAGCGTTTTGCCGCATCACTATCGTCAGTAATCGCAGTTGGCGCAAAGGTGTTAGTAGAATCCATCATTAGCACATAATCTTAATGTTAAAGCGCTATTGTATCAGCAAATACCCATAACCCAAAATTTTGAGCAATTGCTACCGCTGTTCTGTGAGATATTTTTTGTAGTGAAACCCGCTTGCCAACCTGCAAATGACTTTTACATGATTATCGAGTTATGGCATAATAATCAGCCATATCAATTATTCGATTATGGTTTTAATCATAACCATCACTGTAATCGACAAAACCCTCGGTGTTTTAAAATCATTAAGCTAACTTAAATGTCGTATTAGCCATATGATTAGCGTTCATTAGTAGGGTAGCCTACAAATTTTGCAGACAAGCGCATGATTGTCTTGCTATAATATTGTAACTTAGTAGATACATTTACCAGTGTCAAAGCAATAAATATGTATGATGATAACTGGGCGTTGCTTTGATATTGTAAGTAATGCCTTTGTCGCTAGCTCATTGTGAGTCATAACCAACACGCTTTAGTAGGAATTGTTACCGATGAAAAAAATACTCACTGCCGCAAGCCTTTTAATTGCCAGCGTAAGCGGTTCTGCAGCTGTTACCGTACCAAAATATGACATTGCCAAAGGTAAGGTTATTGCTGAATCAGTTTGTGGTGCTTGTCATGGCGTCAATGGGGTTAGTACTGTTCCTGCACAGCCTAACCTTGGCGGACAAAACGTTAAGTATCTCTATAAACAGCTAACCAACTTCAAATCAGGTGCGCGTGTCAATCCTATTATGTCAGCGCAAGTGGCAAAATTAAATGACCAAGACATGGCGAATGTGGCAGGTTATTTTGCAAGTCAACCACGTTGGGGGGTAGGTTATGCCAATCCTGCTTACGCTCCCGTGGCACAAAAATTGTATTATGGTGGTAATAGCACGCGCGGTGTGATTCCTTGTGCCGGCTGTCATGGTGGTAAAGCCAATGGTAACGATTTAGCCGCTTTCCCACGTATTGGGGGTCAGCATTCAGCTTATATCGCAACCCAATTAAAACTGTTCCGTGCGGCAGGTCGTGAAGACGATGTAACCGACCCATCACAAACGCGCATGAATGATGCAGCTAAAAAAGGCGATAAAGGCATGATGCAAATCGTGGCCTCAAAATTATCGGATAACGATATCAAAGTATTATCTGACTATATCAGCGGTCTACACTAGTATTTAGCGGTATATCATTTAGCCAAGCTTAGCGCTTGGCTTTTTTATTGCCTAAAATCACCTAACCCAATATTAACCAATAGTGAATTTTATTGGCAAATTAACCTATTAACAAAAGCTTAGGCATAAAAAAAGAGCCACCGAAGTGACTCTTTTATGTGCTTACTAACGATTAGTCGTTAACTTTAGCAACAACACCCGCACCTACAGTACGGCCACCT
>NZ_DALZPW010000013.1:0-61493 GCF_032017425.1 Moraxella sp. CTOTU47618
GTTAACGTGTGGTTTAGTACGTTCAAACTTGGCCTTTGCCATAATTTAATCCTCTTTTGTTAATATTAACCCAATGTTTTAGGTCATTTACTTTATTATCAACGCTTATAGGTTATGAAAATTTGACCCATTAAATTTAACAGGTCAAATTAGCTAACTTATAATTTTTTTCAGTGTCGAATAGGGTAGAAGACTTTGACTGATTTTAACAATCAAATTGTCCATCAAACTTATTCGTCATCATCTTTATGAGTGAATTTTTTGATGATTTCATCCGCAACGTTGCGTGGTGTCTCAGCGTATTTTGCAAACTCCATTGAGTAGGTTGCACGACCTTGAGACATTGAACGTAATTGGGTTGCATAACCAAACATCTCGGCTAGTGGTACTTCCGCACGGATTTGTTTAACGCCGCCAAACATATCATCCATACCTTGCACCATACCACGGCGACGGTTTAAGTCACCCATGATATCACCCATGTAGTCTTCCGGTGTCTCAACTTCTACTTTCATAACTGGCTCAAGTAGGACAGGGTTTGCATTCATAAAGCCTTTACGGAATGCCATAGAACCTGCCATTTTGAACGACAACTCATCTGAGTCAACGTCATGGTATGAACCATCATACAGTGTTGCTTTAATACCAACCACTGGGTAACCTGCAAGAACACCATTTTTCATACGTTCTTGAATACCTTTGTCTACCGCACCAAAGTACTCTTTTGGTACCACACCACCAACAACTTCTTCAGCAAATTCATATTCTTTGCCGTCAGCCGTATCAAGTGGCTCAAGACGTAACCATACATGACCGAATTTACCACGACCACCAGTTTGGCGTACGAATTTACCTTCTTGCTCAACGGTGTTACGAATCGTTTCACGGTAAGCTACTTGTGGTGCACCTACGTTGGCTTCAACGCTAAACTCACGTTTCATACGGTCAACAAGAATTTCTAAGTGCAGCTCACCCATACCGCTGATGATAGTCTGACCAGATTCTTCATCGGTGTGAACACGGAATGAAGGGTCTTCTTTTGCCAAACGGTTAAGCGCGATTGACATTTTTTCTTGGTCAGCTTTGGTTTTTGGTTCCACTGCCAATGAAATAACAGGATCTGGGAATTCCATGCGCTCAAGCGTAATGATATTGTTTTCGTCACATAGTGTATCACCCGTGGTTACATCTTTTAGACCTACAAATGCAACGATGTCACCTGCGCGAACTTCATCCACTTCTTTTTGTGAGTTAGCGTGCATCTCAACGATACGACCAATACGCTCACGTTTCATTTTCACTGGGTTATAAACAGAGTCACCTTGTTTAGCAACACCTGAATACACACGGACGAAGGTTAAGTTACCCACGTATTTGTCATTCATAATTTTGAACGCAAGACCAGCAAATGGTGCATCATCCGATGATTCACGAGTCGCTTCAGTTTCAGCTTTGTCATCTAACACACCTTTGATCGCATCAACGTCATTTGGTGCTGGTAAGAATTCGATAACCGCGTCAAGCATACGTTGTACGCCTTTGTTTTTAAACGCCGTACCGCAAAGCATTGGTTGAATTTCGCCCGCTAGGGTACGTGCACGTAAACCTGCTACGATATCTTCACGTGATAAATCACCTTCTTCTAGGTATTTATCCATCAGCTCTTCTGAAGATTCAGCGGCTGCCTCAACCATGTTGCTGCGCCATTCATCGACGATATCAACTAAGTCAGCAGGAATTTCTGCGTATTCAAATTTCATACCTTGAGAAGCGACATCCCAAATGATGGCTTTCATCTCTAGAAGGTCAACAACCCCTTCAAAGGTATCTTCTGCACCGATTGGCACAACTACAGGTACTGGGTTACCCCCAAGACGTTGTTTTACTTGGTCAACAACGCGGAAGAAGTTTGCCCCTGTACGGTCCATTTTGTTTACAAACGCAAGACGCGGTACTTTATACTTGTTCGCTTGACGCCATACTGTTTCTGACTGAGGCTGTACACCACCAACCGCACAGTAAACCATACATGCACCGTCAAGTACACGCATTGAACGTTCTACTTCAATGGTGAAGTCAACGTGACCGGGGGTGTCAATGATGTTAATACGATGCTCTGGGAATTGATGCGCCATGCCAGACCAGAAACAAGTCGTTGCCGCTGAGGTAATAGTAATACCACGCTCTTGCTCTTGTTCCATCCAGTCCATGGTTGCAGCACCTTCATGCACTTCACCTAGCTTGTGGTTTTTACCTGTATAAAACAAAATACGTTCAGTTGTTGTCGTTTTACCCGCATCAATATGTGCAGAGATACCGATATTACGGTAGCGATTCAATGGTGTTGTACGTGCCATAGTTAATTCCTAAGGACTAAAGATTAAAATTATTCCATTATCAATAAACAGTTATGTCTTAAAATGAATAATAATTAGTTTTAACGTTTGATTGAAAGATCGACAACCAACTAGATAAAAGAAAGCCTTACTCTTGACATAAGTGCTGTATGATAAGAGCTTGCCATGACAAATGCATGACAAGCTTCTTTTTCAATATGCAATATTGGGCTAAATTTGCAAACTTCAAGTCACCCAATATCATCTATCTATTATAAGCTAATTGCTACCTAGGTGATAGCAATCAGTATCAATTAGAAACGATAGTGTGAGAACGCTTTATTTGCGTCAGCCATACGGTGAACTTCGTCACGTTTTTTCAGTGCATTACCTTTGCCATCAGCCGCGTCTAGCAATTCACCTGCTAAACGTAAAGCCATAGATTTTTCAGAACGTTTTGCAGCCGCATCAACTAACCAACGCATTGCTAATGCAGTACGACGGGAGGGACGTACTTCCATAGGAACTTGGTAGGTAGCACCACCCACACGGCGAGCTTTTACTTCCACCATTGGGCGAACTCTTTCTAACGTATCTTCAAAAAACTGGACAGGATCAACGCCCGAGTTTTTTTCTACAACACGGTCTAATGCACCGTATACGATTGATTCTGCAACTGATTTTTTACCGTCAACCATTACATGGTTAATGAATTTAGCAAGTGTTTTGCTACCAAATTTAGGATCTGGTAGGATTTCACGGGCAGCGATGACACGACGTCTAGGCATGATAATTTCCTTGTGTATTCAGGGTAGTCTGGTAGCTAAGCGGTTGCTTTTCACCAGCCTTACTGCATAGTGTTGCAAAACTATAATCAACTATGCAAACAATGTTAAAAAATGGGGTAAAAAACGGCTAAAATTATGCTTTAGGACGTTTTGCGCCGTATTTTGAGCGGCCTTGTTTACGATCTTTTACGCCTGCACAGTCAAGTGCGCCACGAACGGTATGGTAACGAACACCTGGTAAGTCTTTTACACGACCACCACGGATAAGTACAACACTGTGCTCTTGCAGGTTGTGACCTTCACCACCGATGTAGCTTGATACTTCAAAACCTGACGTCAAACGTACACGGCATACTTTACGCATCGCTGAGTTTGGTTTTTTTGGTGTGGTAGTGTATACACGGGTACACACGCCACGGCGTTGTGGGCAAGCTTTTAATGCTGGCACTTTTGATTTTTCAGTAATGGTATTGCGACCTTTACGAATTAATTGATTTGTAGTTGCCATAAGGCACTCTCTCCCGTTTGTTGTCAAAAAATCTCTAAAAACCGCTAATAAGCTATTTTTAGGACAGCGTATTATAGAGATTTTTGTTGGTTTTATCAACTAAAAAATCACCTAGATGATGTAGATGATGATTGTTAGAGAAATTTAAAAAAAGTAGGGGAAGGCAAATTATCAAACATCGCGTTTATCAAGCACACAGGGTATCCAGCACACTGTAAATCACATCACAACAGACTAAAATAAAAAAGACCAAAACTAAAAGAACCAATGCGTTAACTTTGAAAACCTTAAGAAACTTATCGGTTAAAAGTCAACGCATTGGTTCTAGCTCAAGTTATTATTTATTGTTATTATTTAATGATTCCAAAAAAATCAATTTAATGATGGTGATTTTAAATAATTGTAATTTTAAATTTCTTATTTTTTTTATAATTTTTTTAAATTAACAACGTGATGTACTGACATTTTATTTTTATTTATTGGGGTTATCATCGTTATTGGTTATTAAGCTTGTCATCCGTTGTTAAATCTATTTTGCCAAATTTATGCAGGTTGGTCTTTTTAGATTTGGTGAATAACGTTGATATTGATAACTAAAAATGTGACGTTGCTGACGGGTTGTGTAAAAGTTTGTGTAACATGACTTAAAGTAACGAACTTTATCGTAACTAGCCTTAAATTAATAAGCACTCGCTACAACTAATAAAAAAGGTAAAAGCCAGACAGCTAGCTTTTACCTTGTTACTTGTTATATGAGCGCAAAATTATTCTTCAGTCATATGGGTCAACTTTGGCGCGGGGGCAAATACCGACATCGCAATTTCAATCACTTCATTGATAATAATATTGTTGTAAGCCGTACCCAAACCAACCGCAGTGAGTGGAATGACTTTATGTAAAAAACCGAAATTAAACTGCTCAATGTTAATATTAAACTGCGTCGATAGTTCTTCTAGTTTGGTTAATATGCCCATCGCTGATTGGCTGTCTTCTTCGGCAAGTACTGCCGTTCTATACTCTTCAATCGACTGGTCGGTCATCGCTTCAAATATACCCAAGCCTGCCAGCAAAGTTTGCTTTTCTTGCAATTTATTGAGATCCACTTTAGCTAAAATTTCATAAGCGATGGCGATACCTTGTTGTCCCGTCAACGGACGGTCATAGATTGCACTGATTTGGAAAATCGTCCGCAAACACACCGCCAACAACCACATTGTATCTACCAAAATACCGGGCAAACCCGCCAAATTACTAAGTCCACCCAAGGTAGCTAAAACACGGTTTTGATCGCCAATACTGCGGGCTAGGGCTTGTCGCTCACTAGCAACCAAAGTGTCTTTAAAACGCGCATCACGCGCCAAATCAAAATTCGCCCAATTTTGCGACAGTTTACCGACTTGGGAAAAAACCGCATCCGTTGCTTTATCAAAAATCGCCTTGGGGATTAGTGAGGTCGCCATTTTGGTATAGCTACCAAATGGGGTTTTACCAAGTAGTTTTTTTGATAGTTTGGGAATATGTTCATGAAACGCGTTTTTATCATTTGATAATGCTTGTTGAAGGCTGTCAAAATCAATATCCGCTAATGGTTTGGTTTGTATCGTATCTTTTGCGCTCAGTTGTGCTAATTTATGACCCAGCGCTTCAAAGACACGGCGGCTAATAGAAGTAGAGGCTGACATGAGAGTTATCCTTAATATTATGCTTTTGTTTAGAAAATAATGCTTTAGTTGAACAGCGTAAAGAAAGTGACCGCACTTTTCAACTTTAATGCGTAAAGAGACGTTACACAATGATATCTTTTATCGATTTGTTTGAGTGTTTCGCATATATTGAATTTTGGTAAAGACAAGATAATTAACTATAAATGTGATGAATAGCTGTGGCTTAAGAAATATTTTGTAACATTTTTGGGGAAAAACTAGGCAGGTGAAATCCAGAGGGGTACAATAGTATGATATTTATCATCAATTGATTAAACCAAAAGGAATGGTATATGCAGCGCGTTGTAATCACAGGGGCAGGACTTATCTCGTGTATTGGTAATGACTTAGCCACAGTCAGCGAATCGCTACAGCAAGGCAAATCAGGCTTGGTATTTAATCCAATTTATCAAGAAAAAGGCTTTAAAGCTTGTGTCTCAGGTAGTATTGATGACGATAACCTAGATACCTCGCATATCGATCGCAAACTTAAACGCTTTTTGTCAAAAGCCAGTTTATACGCCTATCTAAGTGCGCTACAAGCAATCGAGCAAGCAGGATTGTCATTAGCAGATATTGCTCACAATACCAATATCGGCGTGGTAGCAGGTTCGGGTGGGGCATCGAGTGCCGATGTGGCGGCAGCGGTTGATGCAATGCGCGAAAAAGGCTTGCGCGGTGTCGGCGCCATGGCAGTGCCAAAAACCATGGCAAGTACGGTATCAGCCAGTGTCGCAACGGGGCTAAAGATTGGCGGGGTTAGCTACTCTATTGCATCAGCTTGCGCGACCTCAACGCATTGTGTGGGTCATGCCATGGAGCTGATTCAATTGGGTAAGCAAGACATCGTGATTGCAGGCGGCGGCGAGCAAGAAGACTGGACACAATCTTGTATGTTTGATGGCATGGGTGCGATGAGCACACAGTACAATGACAAGCCGCAACTTGCCAGTCGCCCTTACGATGCAGATCGAGACGGCTTTGTGATTGCAGGCGGTGGTGGTATGGTGGTGGTTGAGAGCCTAGACTCTGCTAAACAACGCGGCGCGACTATTTTGGCAGAGATTGTTGGCTATGGTGCAAGCTCTGATGGGGCAGATATGGTAGCACCCAGTGGTGTGGGTGCTATTAACTGTATGAAACAAGCCCTTAAACAAGCAGGCTTAACCACGGTTGACTATATCAACACTCATGGTACCAGTACCCCCATTGGGGATATCACCGAGCTTGAAGCCATTCGCCAAGTGTTTGGTGGTGATTTGCCTCCCATTAGCTCAACCAAATCAATGACAGGTCATAGTTTGGGCGCGGTAGGGGTGCAAGAATTAATTTATTGTTTATTGATGCTCAATCAAGGCTTTATTGCCCCCAATATCAATATTGAAAACTTGGATGAAAAAGCCAAAGATTTTGATATTGTTCGTGAGAAACGAGATGCAAATCTTAATACGATTATGACCAATAGCTTTGGCTTTGGTGGTACCAATGCAAGTTTAATCATCAAAAAGTTTGTTGAATAAATACTGATGGACGATCATAATTGATAAAAATAGGCGATGACAGTTACCCGATTGTCATCGCTTTTTTGACGCTAAATATAATCATAAAGGTAAAGCATGTACCCAATGCCAAGTTTACAACATCTTGTGCCCTCTCAACTCATCACCCTGTTACAGCAGTTTAATACGACAAATAATCAAGCAATCTATCCGCTTTGGCTCAATAACGAGGGTCAAAATGTTATTGGTTTATTGCCCAAAACGATTTTTGAAATACATTCTCAAAATCAGCTTACCCAAAAGCAACGGCAAAATTGCTCATTCGACGATTTTGTGTACTGTGATACCGTGATTAATACTGGTGCTGATACTGCCATTAATAGGGTAGGTAAAGGTGTTGATATTGGCGAATTAACGGCTGTGCTTGAGGCTTACCAATACCAGCAGCTATCATCTAGGCAGTCTGCTAGCCAACATACCGCTAATGTGGGCTATCAAGATGGCTTAATGGGATTTATTAGCTACGATTTATCAGCGCATCATTTAGCAAATGCAAACCACGTGCAAGCAAGTGCAACTCACGGGGAAGCCAGTTACTTAACGCCCAATCAGCCGCAACTATTTTTGGGACATTATGATATTTATTTGACCTATCAATACGGGAAGTGGCATTTACATACCACCACTGAGGAAGCCATGGCGCAAGCCGTCACCATCGAAAACTGGCTGAATAATTTAGTCAGTGACGCCAACCTTCCTACACCAAAGCCGCTTAGCTTGTCACCTTTATGGCAAAAATCTGCGTACCACCAAGCTTTTAACAAAATCCAAGACTATTTAAAAGCAGGGGACTGTTACCAGATTAATCTTACTCAGTGCTGGCAAGGTGAGTTATCCAATCAGCAGTTGGTCGATTATTTGCCAAGCTTGCATCAGTCCACCCAGGCGCCGTTTGCAGGATATCTAGCACTCGGCAATTACGAGTTACTAAGCTGCTCGCCAGAGTTGTTTTTTACCTTTGCAAAAAACGCGCAAGGCGAAAATTGCATCATTACCAAACCGATAAAAGGCACACGCCCACGCGGGCAAAATATAGCCGCTGACCAAGCCAATAAAAATGAACTTGCCAGCAGCGAAAAAGACATCGCCGAAAACGTCATGATTGTCGATTTGCTGCGCAATGATTTGGGCAAATATGCCAAGACTGGAACGGTAAAAGTCCCAAAACTGTTTGATATCGAAAGTTTTAGCAATGTGCACCATATGGTGAGTACCATTACCGCCACCCTCAAAGAAAACATCAGCCCTTGGAGCGTTTTGTTTGAAAGTCTGCCCGCGGGGTCAATCACGGGTACACCCAAAAAGCGCGCAGTAGAAATCATCAATGAATTGGAAGCCAAACCGCGCGGGGCTTACTGTGGTACGATGGGGTATCTCAATTTTGATGGCACAGGGCAATGGAATGTGCTGATTCGTACGCTACAAGCTTCAGATAATAATGTCAGTCTGTGGGCAGGCGGCGGCATCACGATTGCGTCAGACTGTGCTGCAGAATACCAAGAATGTTTTGATAAAGTAGGAAATTTACTAAAAATATTGCACCAGTAAAGTTACAACAACCTGCCATCAAGTGCGGCATTGAGTTCAGCTGCACTGATGGGCACGCTTTCGCCATCAAATGGATTAAACACTAGGTCAATATCATAAAAGGCGATATGGGTATCCACAATCGCCAGTTTTTTATCTCCCAAGGTTTGACCAAATGCCAACAAATCCACCTTTTCGGCAAAACGGTAAGTAATAACGTCGCCTGTTTCAATGTTTTGGCATTTTAAATAAAACTGTATGCTAGGGTCACTCACAGCCGTCAAACCAAACTTGTTAAGGTATCTAGTAAGCGCTGATTTTGTTCTGCCGTACCGATGGTGATACGCAAATAATCGCTAATTTTTGGTTTGTTAAAATGACGAACAATCACCCCTTGCGCCCGCAGTTTCTCAAATACCTGTATGGTTTCCCCCATGGAAGCAGGTGGTTTGGCAAACACAAAGTTAGCTTGTGAAGGCAAGACAGTAAAGCCTAATTGGGTCAAAGCTTGAGTGACATCATGGCGTAGTGCGATGACTTTTTGGTTGCAGGCAACAAAATAGTCGTTATCTTGCAAGCTGGCAACTGCGCCTGCTTGCGCAAGGCGATCTAGGGGATAGCTGTTAAAACTATTTTTATACCGATTTAATGCTTCAATGAGTGAGTGATTGGCAAACGCCATGCCGACACGCAGCCCTGCTAATGAGCGAGACTTTGAAAAGGTTTGGGTTACCACTAAGTTATCATATTTATCAATCAAACTGACCGCAGAGGCATTGGGTGTGTCTGCAAAATCAATATACGCTTCATCAATCACAATGACCGCATTGCGATGTTCTTGTAGGAGTTTTTCGATATCCGCTAGCGGCAAAAGCACCCCAGTTGGCGCATTGGGATTGGCAATAATAATGCCACTGCAAGGGCGGCGATAGTCATCGACATCAATGCTAAAATCGGCTTTGAGCGCAATGGTCACCAAGTTCACATGGAAAGTATCGGCATACACAGGATAAAAACTATAACCAATATCAGGGGTTAATACCGAACGGTCTTTGACAAAAAAACAAGCAAAAATATGCGCCAAAACTTCATCAGAGCCATTACCGACAAAAATTTGATTGGGGGCTACCTGATAAACTTGTGCCATTACCGCACGTAGTTCGTCAGATTCTGGGGCGGGGTAGCGCTTTAAATGATCGGCTTGATTGAGCAAAACTTGTGCGATGGCTTCAGCGACTTTGGGAGAGGGGGGAAAAGGGTTTTCATTGGTATTAAGCTTACACAGATTGTCATGCTTGGGCTGTTCACCCGGTGTGTAGGGCGTTAGGTTGCGAATCAAGGTGCTCCACAGTCGAGTGTTAATTTCGGGTGTTGCATCTGCGTTTGAAGTAAGCGTATCCACCATGACAAATCCTTACAAGATAATCAATGTGTTAAATCAATGTGGCCAGTCAATTTGCTAAGTTAATTTACCAAATCAAGTTACCAAGTCAATGCGCCAAAGGCTGGCACAAACAATACATAGTAGCATAAATTGGTTAAAAATTTATCTACCGTAGCCCACTGATATCATAAAATTTGGGCTCAACGGGTGAGCAAGACGGATAGACAGTGAATTTTTAGCCGTTATGTGAATAAACCGTGCGCTGGCTTGGCGAATGTGTTAAAAGATAACCTTTTAACTCAAGCCCGTTAAACCAAGCCCGTTAAAACAAGCCCATTAAAATAAGCTTATTAAATCATCCTTGATAATAAGTTACCTAGTTAAAATTTTGGAAGATGTATGAAATTCTCAGCGTCGCAATCGAGCGAGTCGAATATTCACCCTGCTGCTAACGCGTCTCAGATTTCGGTAGCGACTGCCCCGACCAAGGCATTAATTATCACGGTAGTCATTGCCATTTTACTGCTCGCTATCAATATGCGCGCGCCCATTATTGGGTTTGGTGCGGTAGCAAAACTGGTTCAGCAAGATTTGGGGTTAACGACCAAAACCATTGGTTTGATTGGTACGATTCCTGTCATGGCATTTGCATCGAGTTCGTTTATTGCGCCTATGTTGTCACGGCGGATTGGCTTAGAAAACACCATGATTTTGGCAACCAGTTTGCTTGCCATCGGTATTTTTGTGCGAGTGGCGCATCCGCAATTAGGGTTTTTGCTAGCGGGCACGGTGCTGCTATCGTTGGCGATTTCACTCGGCAATGTATTAATCCCGGCCGTCATCAAAAAATACACCCCCAATCACATTGGGCTTGTGATGGGAAGCTATTCGATGTTTTTGTCGGTGTTTGCTGGCTTTGCGTCAGGCATTGCGATGTGGCTTGTCAGCTTGTCCAATTGGCAGTTTGCACTGGGAGTATGGGGCTGGGTCTCTGTGGCAGCGGTAGCAGCTTGGCTAATGGTTGCTCATTTGCGGTTACGGCAAAAAATTAGCAGCCATGATGCTCAAGTCATTAATCAAGCGGTTGCCGAAGTAGGACAACCAAGCCGAAAATCAGTCTGGAAAATCCCGATGGCGTGGTGGATTAGTGCGTTTATGGGTTTGCAATCACTACTTTATTATACGCTCGCCAGTTTTTTACCCTCGTTACTCATTGATAAAGGGCTGAGCAAAGCGCAAGCAGGCAACGTGGGCATGGTGTTTCAATTGGTGGCTTTTCCTTCGATTTTACTGTTGACCAAATGGGTCTCTAGTCAGTGGAATTTACGCACGTTAGCGTTGCTTGCCGCAGTGGGAAACTTGGTAGGCGTATTTGGTTTTGGGTTTCTGCCCCTGCAAGGCTGGGTATGGGTTTGGAGTATCGCATCAGGCTTTGGATGTGGGGTGATTTTTACCTTATGCATGATGATTTTTACCTTAAAATCAAAGGATAGTCAGCAAGCCGCTGAACTGTCGGGGATGGCACAAACCGTGGGTTATAGCATTGCTATAACCGGTCCGATTGTGACAGGGTGGCTTAAAGACTTGAGTTATACTTGGACACTATCGATGGGGTTTTTAACGATTTTAATGGGGCTTAATTGTGTGTTTAGTTGGTTGGCAACGCAAAACAAAGCGATTGAATAGTGAGGAAAAATTTGGGGTAACCTTGCGCGTCTTACCCCGTATTTTTATGTTAAAGGCTTGTGTATCTTTCAGCTAAATTGAGTAAAAAATCCTGTTTATTGCCAGATTTTTATCTATACTGTGAGCGTCATTACCAATGCAATTAACTAACTGCAATAGCATTGGTAATGCTCTGTTTTATCCTTAACAACTATATAGCCAATCTTGGTAGCCAATCATAAGATAACGTTGTCTAGTCAAGATTAGCCATCTTATAAAATTAGCCACAAAAAAAATCATCAGAGGAAAATAATATGTCAAACGATAAACGTATTTCAGACGCAATGGAACAAGCGCTAAACAAGCAAATGATGGAAGAAGCCACACAAGCGCAGGCGTATATTGCGCTAGGTAGCTGGGCGGAAGTGAATAATTACCCAGGTATCGCAGATTTTTTCTACAAGCATTCGGCTGAAGAACGTAACCATATGTTCAAATTTTTAGCCTATATCAATGAGCGTGGTGGCGAAGCTAAAATTGAAGCGATTCCTGCACCGCGTGACAACCCTGTCAGTCTTGAAACCTGTATCGAAGACGTTTGGCAACATGAGTTAGAAAATTCAAAAAAAATCTATGCACTTGTGGACCAAGCCATGGCAGAGCGCGATTGGGCAACGTTTAATTTCTTACAATGGTTTGTCAAAGAACAAATCGAAGAAGAGGCGTTAATCAATAACCTACGTGATAAATTTGCCTTGGCATCAAAAGATAAGGCGGATAACCAAAACTTCTATGAGTTGGATAAAGATATGGCATCAGCTTCTCAAGAAGGTGATTTGCCACGTGAAAAATCGGTTGAATAATTTTTGCCGGCATAAAAAAAGCTGAGAATCAATCTCAGCTTTTTTTGTACTTCATTATTATTTAATTTCAGTTTTTACTTCAGTGGCAGCTTAGCTTTTTAAATTAGCTTTTCAAACTAACGTCACTGGCATCGACTGGCAATTGATTGGGTTTTAATGCCACAGGCTGTGATACCAACGCCGCTTTAAATACTTCATCAATCGTTTCTACTGGCTGGATGCTTAGGCCCTGTTTGACATTGTCAGGAATATCAATCAAGTCACGCTCATTGGATTTTGGAATCAACACGTGTTTGATACCGCCACGATGCGCTGCAAGCAGTTTCTCCTTCAAGCCACCGATACGTAGCACTTTGCCACGCAAAGTAACCTCACCCGTCATGGCAATATCGGGGCGAATAGCAATACCTGTCATCGCAGAGGCTAACGCAAGCGTTAACGCAATACCGGCGGATGGACCGTCTTTGGGGGTCGCACCTTCTGGCATATGCACGTGGATATCTGTGCCTTTGAGCTTATCGTAGCTGACGCCTAAGCTATCAGCACGGGCGCGAACTACCGTCATCGCCGCACGAATTGACTCTTTCATCACATCGCCCAATGAGCCGGTAAAACTTAGTTCACCCTTACCTTGCACCGCAACCGCTTCAATGGTCAATAGCTCACCACCGACTTGTGTCCAAGCCAAACCTGTGACACGGCCGACTTCAGGTTCTTGCTCCGCCAAACCATAATCGAATTGGTACACACCCAAGTAATCAGCGACATTTGAACTATCGACTGTTAATTTGTGTGCCGCGGTTTTATCTTCCGCTTTGTCTTTGCCTAATGATTCAACGTTTTGTTTCACCACTTTGCGGGCGATTTTGTTGATTTCACGTTCAAGGTTACGCACACCTGCTTCACGGGTATAACGCTGTACAATCGCTTTGAGTGCCTCATCGGTGATATCAATTTCAGTATCACTTAAGCCATTTTGTTGAATCGCTTTTGGTACTAAGTATTTATCGGCGATGCTGATTTTTTCATCTTCGGTATAACCTGGCAGACGAATCACTTCCATACGGTCAAGTAGCGCAGGCGGAATATCCATACTATTGGCGGTACAGATAAACATCACTTGTGATAAGTCTAAATCCATATCCAAGTAGTGATCGTTAAAGCTATGATTCTGCGATGGGTCTAACACTTCAAGCAGCGCTGAAGCAGGGTCACCACGAAAATCTTGCGCCATTTTATCGATTTCATCGAGTAAGAATAGCGGATTTTTCACGCCCACTTTTGAGAGTGATTGTACGATTTTACCTGGCATAGCACCGATATAGGTACGTCGATGCCCACGGATTTCAGCTTCATCTCGCACGCCGCCCAATGCCATACGGATAAACTCACGACCTGTGGCACGGGCAATGGATTCACCCAAGGAAGTTTTACCCACGCCAGGCGGACCTACCAAGCAAAGAATCGGACCTTTTAAGGTATCCACGCGAGATTGCACTGCCAAGAACTCCAAGATGCGGTCTTTCACGTCTTGTAAACCATAATGGTCAGTATCAAGCACGTCATGGGCTTTATTAAGGTCGATTGAGACATCACTGGTTTTGTTCCAAGGCGTATCTAAAATCCACTCTACATAGTTACGTACGACCGATGACTCAGAAGAGGCAGCCGGCATGGTTTTGAGTTTACGAAACTCATTTTCTGCTTTTTTACGCACCGCTTCTGGCAAATCGGCTTCCGCTAAACGTTTTTCTAGCTCAGCAATATCGTCATCGTCATAATTTTCACCGCGTTCTTCATGAAGGTCAGAAAGCTCAGATTTTATCGCTTTCATTTTTTCATTTAAGAAATACTCGCGCTGGTTGTTTTCCATCTGGCGACGGACCGCTTCTTGTAATTCTTGCTCGATATTGTGCTCGGCACTTTGCTGAATCAAATAGTCTGACAACTCTTTGATATGCGCAGTCAAATCATCGACTTCCAAAAAGTTTTGTTTAATCGATAAATTGAGTGAGACGCGTGTCGCAATGAAATATACTAACTCTTCAAGTTGGGTAATACGTTCAGCTACACGAATCAACTCGCGTGAGTTACGTAGGCGATTTTCCGCATATTTGCTAAACAAAGCAACTAACGCTTCTTTGTGCGATTTTTGCGTTTTAGGCGTCATATTCACGGTGATAGGCGCTTTTTCAAAATCGGCCAGTAATACCGCTTCTTCCTCATCGGTGTCTTGGATGTCGACCAATTTGGCACGGTACAGACCTTCAATCAGCACTTTGATGCAATTTTCGTCATTTTCATGTGGCATGGTATTGACGACACGGCACACCGTACCATATTCAAATAGATTGCTGGCATCAATGTCTTCAGATAGTGAGTCTTTTTGTGCCACCACCAATACTTTATTGTCGAATTCATTTTGCGCAAGTTCGACTGCTTTGACTGAAGGCGTACGACCCACAAATAAAGCAATTTGCATTTGTGGATACACCACCACATCACGTAAAGCTAACAGTGGTAGCGTAGTGAATTCTTGCGACTCAGATGATTCTGGATTTGTCATTAAAACATCATCTTGCATATACTATGTCCCCTTAAATAACACAACAAGCAACTGACCATTTGTGAGCAAATGATGGCTTGCTGATAGACTTAAAAATATAAATGGCGTCAATGCAAAAAATTGCAAGGCTGGTCACACAAAGGGGGAAAAAACGACCAGCCAAGGGCAATAAAATAATAACAAAGCGCTGAAAATAACCACCGCAACCCTATACTTAGCCCAATGCCAGTGTGATATTGATATATCCTTAGCTAATTTTTTTAGGCTAATTTATATATCTAAAAGTCGTCCAAGTCTTCAGAATTCACTCGGGTAAAGGCATCAGCTTGGGTTAAAAGTTGATTTAACCTATCGGGATTCATGACACTGGCAATTTCTGCATCGCTTAATGGGTATAAAGGTTGATGGACTTGGCTAGTATCAGTATCAGTATCGCTATCAATATTAATCTCAATATCAGCATCATTGTCGGTTATAGAAGGTGAGGTCATCACCACGTGTTGAAACAGGGAGTTGTCATTTTTTTGCATGGGATTGTTCCACCAAATAGCGTCTAAATAACCATAGTTTACTAGGGGTGATAAGGGCATCAAGCCTGATATCCCAAGGATTAGCATTTAATTTTTCAACCAATTGAAAATCATAAGCCCAGCCAATTTTAAGCGGTTTGTTTTTAGCCTTGGCTAAGGTGCGGTCATAGTAACCGCCACCCATACCCATACGATTGCCAATTTTATCCGCTGCTACTAACGGCATAAACAATACATCAAGCGCCGCTACGTTAAGCATTTTTCCTTTCTCAGGTTGGCGCATACCCAGTGGATGTTTGGGTAGGCGAGATTGTCGCCAAGTTTTTTGGCTAAATTGGATAAATACAAGCGGCTGATGTTTGCCAGTGACGACAGGTAAATAAATACTATAACCGCGCCGTCTTGCCCAATCCATCAGCGGTTGGGTAGGCATTTCTCCAAAGGCATCTGCAAAAATCCCGACCTTGACGTTTTTGCCAGTTAAAGCAGAATGCTGTAGTCGGTTTAAACTTCGTCGTGCTTGATAAGCGGCGCGATTACGGTGGCGCTTGGATAAGCGTAGGCGTTGTTGACGTAACTGTTTACGCAAGTGATGAGCATTCATAGATTCACAGCGATGATGGAATGGTTATAGATTATAGTTAAGCGATTGATAGTAAAGCATGATAATAAATCAAAATCAAAAGAAAGCCAAATGGCTGATTTGGCTAATTAGGTTTAGTTGCTTAGCTATTTATTCACTTATTTATTTGCTTAAACACCCAAACATCCTACCGATAGTGTACAACCCATAACAAGTGTCCACTACCTGTTATGCCATTCCCTTTGAAATATTTGAAAAATAAAGCATTTTTGCGGACGGTGATACTGAGTTTTAGTAGCCCTACGGACTCAAACTTAACTAGCAGCGCCTGTAAAAGATGATATGATTGCTGATAACGAGGATGACGGTTTATGTATACGTCTTTAAATTTTTATCTCAAGTCCAATTACTAAAGTTTGGCTTGTAAGTTAGCTGGTTTGTAGTTTATGTTGCATTTTTTTAAATTGCTGTGTTGATAACTTAGGAAAAATTAATGGATGCACTCAGTATGTTGCTTGAAGATATACATTTGTATCAAACTCAGTATCACTATATACACGCCACTGGGGAGTGGTCGTTTGAGTTAGATAAAAAAGATTGTATCGTGTTTTATTTGGTTACCACAGGTGGGATTAGTATTAAGGTCGATGATGTATATCGCAACGCACACGCGCGCGATGTGGTCATGGTGCCAGGCGGCAAAAAACACCTGATTTGTGGTATGGGGCAATCGGATATCCCATCAATTGACATTGCCCCGTTATTAAGCAACCAGACTGTTGAAACTATCAACTTGGGTAACCCTGCGATTTCTAGCCAAGGTGATGAACCAGCGCAAACAACCGAAATAGTCGCGATTGTGTGCCATTACGATCGAGAGATTACGCGCCCGTTACTCAGCGCTTTACCAGAAATTTTGCCAGAAAGCGAATCAAACGATGAGCAAAAAATGATTATGCTTGATTTGGGGATCAAATTTTTGGCATTAGAGTCTGAGCAGAACCGACTTGGCAAAATGACCATTATCAATCGTATCGCCAGTATTTTGATGATTGAGTGTGTACGCAGCTATATTGAGGACTTGCCCGAAGCGACGGATAATTGGCTAAAAGCTGTGAAAGACCCTTACCTTGCCAAGGCGTTGGCAGTCATGCATGATCGACCTGAGACCAATTGGACCATTCATAAGTTAGCTGAAGTCGCCGGGATGTCACGCAGTAGTTTTGCCGAACATTTTCGTGAAGTGGTGGGGGTGCCGCCGTTAACTTATTTAACGGACTATCGACTTCGTCTTGCGGCGCGTTATTTACGACTACAAGAAAATAGCATCAGCCGTATCAGTGAGTTAGTGGGGTATGCCTCCGATAGTACCTTTAGCCAAGCATTCAAACGCGTCTATAAAATGTCACCACGAAAATACCGCCAGTCGTTTCGAACCGATGATGTACATTTTGCTGACAGCTTGAGCGAGGAATGAGTCAGTAGTCGAAAACCCTGATTAACCACAAAAAAGCAGGTTTGCTGCGGTTTTGTGGTTATTCCCATTTTTATAGCAAGTTTTATATCTTATAGCGAGTTTTATCGCAATTAAGAATGATCAGTCTATTTTCATAGCAATATCTGTTAGGTTATGTCGACAGGGGTATGATATAGTGACAAGCACTGTCTCATATTTTATCAGCTGCGATTGCCAACATGGAAACTTCAACTACCAAAGGTCAACCTGTCGAAGCACATGGCTTGCACATCAAGCCCAATCCAGAAGACCCTGCGATGGACCATCGTGGTGTTAACCCAATGGATGTTACCAGTCACTACACCGCCGTGTTTCATGCACAAGAAAACGCGGTAACCCAGTATTTTGAGCACTCCCATCCCAACCAACTGTTATTTTATATATCCAGTAAAAAATCCCAGTTTATTGAAACTAAAAAACTGCAAGTCGCCAAATATTTAAATATGCGCGATAATGTTGGGCTGATGCAACTACAGCATTTGTTCAATAATTTACATATTGTCGATGATTTGGTGATGTCCATTAGCCATCATTTACCGCCGCAGCGACCGATTGGTTGGCAGCTTGTCAGCCAAAGCAAAAATTTAATGAACCTGCCAACCGTAGGCTTGATGCCATCATCCGCTGATTTCCGCGGTCTTGAGCATAGTTTGGCGGCGACCGTGATTCAGTTTTTGGGCGTGGCATGCTATCACAATGACCGGGGTTATTTTGTAGGGCATATTCTAGGTTATCTATTTAGTTGTTATTATTTTGCCCATCTCGGTGTCAACTATTCAGTCACCCCATTAAAAGAGGCGGCGATTCCCAATTACCCTTACCAAGTCATCAATGTGGCAGAATTGGTGAGACTATTGCAATCACTCGATGAGTCGCTCAAAGCGCAAGTTTATCAATTAGCCATCTATTGTGCGCAAATCAGTGAATACGCCGTTGACAAACGAATCGAGAAAATGCTGATTACTGAGGTCAATAGCTTTAACAAACAAGACTTGCGCGATGAGCTATCGGTGTTGGTACAATATGATTCCAATGAAAACGAGTCTTTATTTCAGCCTATTAAGCCTTTAAAATAACGCTAATTTTACCCGTTGGGAATTCACATGCCCGCATTTCAGTACAAAGCCATGGATACCCAAGGCAAGTCACACCAAGGTATTCTTGAAGCCGATTCTGCTAGGCTAATCCGCCAACAATTGCGTGATAAAAATTTACTGCCTGTCGAAGTCTCACCTGTACAAAAAACCGATGTCAATCGCAACCGATTGTGGCAAAAAGGGGTGGGTGCGTATGATTTGGCATTAATTACCCGCCAATTGTCGGTGTTGCTGGCAGCGTCGATACCGATTGAACAAGCGTTGCAAGCGATTGCCAAACAAAGCGAGAAACCGCATGTCAAAGCGTTGATGCATGGGGTGCGTGCCAAAGTATTGGAAGGCTATAGCCTAGCGAGCGCGCTACAAGACTCTGGTAATTTTCCAGCGATTTATATCGCCACCATTGCCGCAGGTGAGCGCTCAGGGCATTTGGATTTGATTTTAAACCAGTTAGCCGATTACACCGAAAATCGTTTTGCCATGCAAAAAAAGGTACAAGGCGCGATGGTGTATCCGATAATTTTGCTAATGATGGCAGTGGCAGTGGTGGTGGGCTTGATGAGCTTTGTCGTGCCAAAAATTGTCAAAGTGTTTGAACAATCCGAGCAAGCGCTGCCCTGGATTACCCAAGTGGTGTTGGCACTGTCTAATCTCTTAACCCAATGGTGGTGGATGATATTGGGCGGGCTAATCGGTGCGGTTTTTTTATTTGTGAAGTTTATTAAAACGGCGGCAGGCAAAGCCACTTTTGACCAATTTATCTTGCGGTTGCCGGTGTTTGGTAAATTATCGCGAAACCTGAACGCATCACGTTTTGCCAGTACGTTAGCGATTTTGGTACGTTCAGGAGTGCCTTTGGTGGAAGCACTGGCCATCGGCGCGGCAGTCACCACCAATACCCATATCAAACATACCATCGCGCGCGCCACAGAAAAAGTCACCGAAGGCGCGAGCCTATCAAGCCAGCTTGAGCGCAGTAATTATTTTCCGCCGATGATGGTACAAATGATTAAAAGCGGTGAGAACTCAGGCGAGCTTGATGACATGCTGACGCGTGCAGCAGCGATGCAGCAAAATGAAGCCACCAATATGATTAGCACGCTATTGTCACTACTTGAGCCGCTGATGTTGGTGCTGATGGGGGTGATTGTCATGACCATTGTGATGGCAGTAATGCTACCGATTATTAATATGAATGATTTGGCAGGCTAAACCCTAAAACCGCCAAATGATTAATCGCCAAATAATTAATGGCTAAATCATCCAACAAAATTAACCAAATGGGTATGCAAATTGTCAAAAAAGCCGTGTAAAATCCTAATACGTTATCAAAAGCGCTAAAAATCTAAAAAATGGAAATTCGTATGTGTTGTGCTCATGTATCAAAAAATCGTCAAGCGGGTTTTACCTTAATTGAAGTCATGGTGGTGATTGTCATTTTGGCAATTTTGGCAGGTCTTGTGGTACCCAAAGTGGTGGGTCAAAGTGACAAAGCCCGCATCAAAACCACCGAAACGGCTTTATCCACCACCTCAAATGCCATTGATATGTTTAAAGTGGACAATGGTCGCTATCCCACCACCCAAGAAGGCTTGGAAGCCTTAAATAAACCACCACAAGGCGCCAAAAACTGGCCAGAGGGCGGGTATATTAAAGGCGGTTTCCCGAAAGATGGCTGGGATAATGACCTACAATATGTTATCCCAGGTACCGAAGGCAGAACCTATGATTTGTTCTCACTGGGGGCTGATGGCAAAGAAGGCGGCGAAGGTCAAGACGCAGACATTTTTGCTAAGTTATAAGTTTGGTGTTTCCACTGGGTTAACGAAATCAGAGTCACGCACTCTGATTTTTTTGCTAGGTTTTTGGACAGGGATTAGCTAAAATTAGTCGTCATAGTATAATTACGTGGCTGAAAACGTATAAATCTGAAACGTATAAATCTGAAACGTATAAATTTAAAACCTGTGAATTTAAAATATATGAGAAGTTTTCTTTGAAAAATATATCCCCTATGCCTACGCCCCTGTGTTGTTTTCGAACCGTGAGTCGTCATGTCTCTTTGCTTGGCACGCTACTGGCTGTCACTAGCCTCACTATGCCAAGCGCGCAAGCGATTAGTTTAAGCGAGATTTTTGGCGGCAGTGACAATCCCAGCTTGACCGCCAAAGACAAGCCGCTACCGGTGCATGAGGCTTTTAAAGTCTACACGGAGCAAAAAGGGCAAGTAGTGACCATTCATGTGGATGTCAAAGCAGGCTATTATGCGTATCGGGATAAATTAACCTTACAATTGCCTGACGGGGTAACAGCGACGCCGCTACAATTTAGTGCAGCACCGACCTATGTGGATGACCCAGATTTTGGTCGGGTGCCTGTGTTTGAACACCCCTTTACTGCCACAACCACCTTGAGCGCGGATCAAGCAATCACCTCACAACCTGCTACGGTCAAATGGCAGGGCTGTGCCAAAGTAGGACTTTGCTATCCCCCTGAAAAGACCAAATTTGTCATCACCCAATTGGCCGCTTCCAGCAAAAATGCCGCAAAAAAATCAGACGCAATGTCGTCAAAAACCGCCCAAGCAAAAGTCACCAATACTGTGGCGACGACCAGCGATGCCGCCCCGACAACGACTCAGCAATCTGCTAGCTTGCCCCCTGCTAAAACCGTCGATGAGGCAACTAGCCCACCGTCTGCCAAACCAGCGATTTCCGGTGGCAGTACAGCCGCAGCGGGGCAGCAAGTCGCATTGACCCCAGTGACCGATGCTTCAGCCACCGATGTCTTAACCACAGCGCAGTTAACCGCATCCGACCCTGTCGTATCTATGGCATCGTCTCAACCTGCCCAAACAACTGTCATGACTGAACCCACGGCTTCATCGGCGGCGGTTGCAACGAGTTTGACAGCTAGCGCTAGCAATCAAGATATTTTTGGATTGACCAAGCATAGCGGTGTTGCGTTATTGCTGTTGTTTTTAGCGGGATTGGGGTTGGCTTTTACCCCTTGTGTGTTACCCATGCTGCCGATTGTAGCCAATATCGTTGCGCGTCAACATCGTCCATCTGCCAAAAAAGGGTTATTACTCACGGGCAGTTATGGTTTGGGTGTTGCCACCAGTTATGGCATTTTGGGCGCAGTGGTTGCGTTATTTGGGCAATCTTTGGGTATACTAAACTGGCTACAAAACCCTGTTATTTTATTGGTTTTTGCAGGGTTATTTATCCTGCTTGGACTCTACATGTTGGATGTCATTCGCTGGCAATTGCCGCATGCGCTGCGTGTTAAGTTCCAAAAAATTAGCCAAATTGGGGAAAATCGACTCGGTAGCTTAAGTGGCAGTTACTTGACAGGCTTGTTTTCTGCGCTGGTTGTCTCCCCTTGTGTGTCGGCACCCCTTGCAGGCGCGTTGGCAGGTGTGGCAGCACTGGGTGATCCTGTGATGGGTTTTGCCGCATTGTTTTTGTTGGGGCTTGGGCTGTCTACACCGCTCATTTTACTGGGCGCCACTCAAGGTAATTTTATGCCAAAAGCAGGTGAGTGGATGAACTGGGTCAAAACCAGCTTTGGTTTGCTGTTATTTGGCGTCGCTTTATTGATGATAGAGCGTATATGGCTATCAAGCTGGATGCTGATGCTATGGGCACTGTGGTTTGCTGTGATTGGCTTATGGCTGTGGCGCTGGCACGGCAAAAAAGGTCAATTACTCACTCAAGCACTAGCATTGCTAGCGTGCCTCTGGTCAGCGTGTCTTGTGATAGGCACTGCCTCAGGTAGTCAAGATAGTTGGCAGCCGCTTAACAAGCTTGTGAATACCTCAGTGCAATCGGCATTAACGGCACCGAAGACCACCCATACGATTACAATCACCAAACTGTCACAGCTTGAGCCCTTGCTTGCGCAATATCCAAAGCTAGTCGTCGATGTCACCGCAGAGTGGTGCATCGAATGTCGTATTATGGATAAAACACTTTTTGCCAACCCGCCGCAAAGTTTAGCCAGCTGGCAAGTTGTCAAACTCGATGTGACTGACAATACGCCGGATAGCCAAGCAATCTATAAACAACTAGCCGTGTTCGGTCCGCCTGTATTGTTGTATTACCAAAACGGTCAACTGGTAGCAAGACAAAACGGTGAGGTCAAACGCCCTGATTTTGAGCAAGTCTTGTCCCAATTAAATTAAGTCCAATTAAACTCAGTCAAATAAAAGCAACTTAACTGATTTACCGACCCATTCAATCATAAAGGTTAAACAAAAATTGAACTATCACTTAGCAAAGTCTATAGCCATCCCGTTAACTTTAGGGGTGCTAATTTTTGTCACTGGGTGTTCCCATGCAGGCAATGCCGACCAACAGCCAAGCCAAAATCAAAGCCAAAACCAAAGCGGAAATAGCCAGTTAGCAAGCCCAAATTCACCGTTGGCAGGCTCAAATTCCAATCAACAGACGGCTAAAAATTCACCAAGTTATACTGACAGAAAACGTCAGGCAACAAATATTCAATGCAACAACGCCGTAATTAATCAAGCTTATCAAGCCAAAAATCCCAGCATTAAGCGACAGGTATTGGGGTGTGGTACGGTGATTAAAGTGTTAAAAGACGATAATGAGGGTAGCCGCCATCAAAAATTTTTGGTCAAAATTGATAACTACCCAAACATCACGGTGTTAATTGCCCATAATATTGATTTGGCACCGCGCATCGAGGGTATCCAAGCCAAAAATCCCATTCGTTTTTATGGTGAATATATTTATAACGACAAAGGTGGCGTTGTACATTGGACACACCGTGACCCCGCTAGCCGTCATCAAGACGGTTGGCTTGAGTATAAAGGTCAGCGGTATCAATAGAATTACCCATACAAGCACCAATAGAAATACCAATCATTGACGAGCCAATAGTTGATTAAAACTTTACTTTACTGTTAAAAATTATTATGCATTTGTTAACTATTTGTCATCAATTTTTGCTATCATGAACGATATTTTTGTAAGAAGGTCAACCTATGTCACAACTTACGCTTTACCGTACCTCTTTATCGCTTGCTATACTAGCCACCCTAACAGTTACAGCAACTACGCACGCAAAAACTTCAACAAAAAATTCAGCAAAAACTGCAACAAAAACTTTAATAAAAACAACCGTTATCCCTGTCGACCAACAAACGCTGCTAACCTGTTCAAAAATCACTGACAATATCGCGCGGTTGGCTTGTTTTGACAAGATAAGCGTTGGTAAAATCGAACCTGAAGCCAAGGCGCCCCTTGATATTGCCAAAACCTTGGAAGTGAGTATCAAAAAAGGTAAAGCAGTGCCAGTGTTAGCCGTGGATCAAACGGCAACCGTCACGACCACAACCACGACGATAACCAAAAACGAGCAAAAAAAATTAGATCATTTGGTGCCTAACAAGCAAGACAAAACAATCTTAAAGCAAGTGGGGGTGACTGCAGCGGATGTGGAAAAATATACGCCACTGAGTGTGTTATATGACTTGGATAAAAATGATCCCAAAGGAATACTGACGATACGTCCGCATTTGCCCATGTATGTCATGCCGCTTTGGTACAACGCGACGCCAAACTATGACATCAATTCACCCACCCAAGATAATGTTCGCGCATCGAAAGATTATTTGCAGCACCTAGATAGCAAGCTGCAAATTTCAATGAAAACCAAGCTTGCCCAAGATGTGTTCGATACCAATGCCGATGTGTGGCTTGGCTATACCCAGCAGTCTTATTGGCAGGTGTATAATGGTAAAAATTCAAGACCTTTTCGCAGCTCAGATTATCAGCCAGAGATATTTTTGACACAGCCTATCAAGGGTAATTTGCCTGGGAATGGGTCATTAAGACTGTTGGGCGCGGGGCTAGTGCATGAATCAAATGGACAGTCAGACCCGTTATCACGTTCTTGGAATCGTATCTATGCGATGGCAGGAACAGAGTGGGGTAAACTCACCGTGATTCCAAGATTGTGGCTAATCGCAAATGAGAACAGTAAAGACTCGGATAACCCAGATATTGGCGACTACATGGGCTATGGCGATGTGCGTTGGTTGTATCCGCTCAATGACCAAAGCACAGTCGGTGGTGTGATGCGTTATAATCCAAGCACCAATAAAGGCGCTATACAGGTGGATTATGCTTATCCATTGACAGGCGGTATGAAAGCGATTTTACAAGTATTCCATGGCTATGGTGAAAACATCCAAGACTATAATCATAAGAGCACCAATGTCGGTATTGGTATCATGTTCAATGATTTTAAAGGGCTTTAACTGCGTTTATGGCAATCGTAGCCCCCTTGCCTTGGTGGCGATTGCCCTTTGCCATGGCGTTGGTGTATCAAGCGAAAGTTCATCACCGTTGCCAATTATGTGGCATCAATGATTGTGCTGCAGCAGGCTTTGATAAGTTAGCACCGCGTCACCATGACCATTGGTTCAATCGACAGCAATTTCTTTGTCAGCCATGCCATAGCCAGTTTGCATGGTCCGCGTCATGCTTTAATTTGCAACTAAAGCAAACGTCACTGCGTGGCGTAGCCAGCGGCTACTATCAATATCCACTCAATCAAATCATGCTTGGGTATAAAAATGGGCAGCAGTTACATCATCTGCCCGTTTTGGTTCAAGCTATCAGACAACTGCATATACCCAAAGGTTGTCATTCAAAAAACTCTTTAATCGTTAAAGTACCAACAAGTTTACAGCGCATCAGGCAACGCGGCTTCGATCCGCTTGCCATTTTAACCGCTTATCTAAGCTTTCACTGGCAAATCCCTGTTTTTACGGGTTTGCAGCGACTCGACCGACCTCACCAGCAGGGGCTAAGCCGAGAAGAGCGTTTAGATAATATCAAAGATGCGTTTTCTCTAACAGACATGCCCCCTAGCAAAAATTTGATTTTGTTTGATGATGTGGTGACGACAGGCGCCACCCTGTCTGAATTGGCTAATCTACTCACAAATTATCACCCATCTGCCCATATTCATGCATATTCAGTCTTGCATGGTAAGGTTTTGCATTAGGTTATACTTGTCGCTGTTTTGCGAGCAAAGTGGCACCGTCATATCGTTAAAGCTCGCAGATAAAGGCGGGCAACAAGTGGGTTGTTGGAAGGATGCTTTAAAATGTTAAGCTAAAAATGATTTGATAATACGTGAGCGCCCTTTCGTCCTAATTCACTTAGCAACAATAAGTGGCTGAGGTAAAATATCGGTAGTAAGCTTTAGGTATGACAATTAACAAAAATACTGCGATAATAGGTATGTTTTTTGCTTTAATATTAGAGTTGTTTGTGCTAGCAAATATGTTGCGATAGGTCGTTTATCAAGGGGTATGGATGGGTATAGTGATAAAGGTTTTGAACAGACAGTATCATCGTAACCGAGACCAAGGTTTTACGCTGGTTGAGCTTGTCATCACCATTGCGATTATGGCTATCATTGCTGCGATGGCAGCGCCTAGTATGCAGCGACAGATTCAGCAAGCTAAAGCTAGGAAAGCAGTAAGTATTATTGAGTCTGCCCTTAGAGATACTCAGGTCCAAGCCATCATTAGTCAAAAAAATACGAAAATTGTTTTGACAAACACAAATAATGTCAAGAATTTTAAGAGTTTCTATGTGGGAGACAATGTTGCCACAGATACGCCTCAG
The DNA here is from genome assembly GCF_032017425.1 of Moraxella sp. CTOTU47618. Taxonomy (NCBI): domain Bacteria; kingdom Pseudomonadati; phylum Pseudomonadota; class Gammaproteobacteria; order Moraxellales; family Moraxellaceae; genus Moraxella; species Moraxella sp. CTOTU47618. The sequence goes on from NZ_DALZPW010000013.1 coordinate 26,296, forward strand.
GCTATCTATAATCTTGGAACAGAAGTGTTAATCACACCGATACCAAGTATGCTGTTGGCTGTCAGTTTTACCCCCACTAAAAAGTCCTATCAAGGTCAAACTGTAATATCTACTCGCATGGGGCAAGATGCAAATGATGCAGTAGCTACGACGGGGTTTTATATCTGTGTGGGATCGGGTAACCCACAATATTTAGTGGAAATAGATGCAAGTAATAGTATTAAAAGTAGTAAAAGTGGGAGCTGCTCATGAGATACCATCAATATGGTGTAGGACTCATTGAGGTATTAGTGTCTCTGTTGATTTTGGCAGTGGCAATTTTGGGTTTTAGTGCCATGCAAATGCAGTCTATCAAATCTACTTCTGAGTCGGTTGATAGATCACAGACACTATTAATGATGAGGTCGCTTGCGGAAAAAATCCGTGCCAATCCTACAGCGATTGCTACTTACCAAGATGCACTCAATAAAGTCTACGCTGATATGAACAAAGCGGCTGGCGCTAAAGATACCTTTCCGCAGCCTTCAAATCTTTGTATAGGTAGTACGATGTGCACAGCAACAGACATAGCCAATGCTGAGGTATGGAAACTAAAAACCCAACTCACATCGACAGGTCTACAGATGGATTTGCAACCATGTCCGAGTACGGGGGGGGGAGGAACAACAGCTTCTACTAATGTTATGTATTCCTACTGTCTGATTACTGCTTGGGGAAACACAACACCAACAATCGGCACAGATGATAATCCAATCAAAGACCCAAAAATTGCAAACGATAAGGGCACAATGGATTGTCTAACCCCAAGAGATGCTTCCAACACCACGAATATTAAAACGGGTGGTAAATATCATCCCAAAGCAACCTGTATGTTTCTGGAGATTAATTAATATGAATAGGTTGCAACAGGGTTTCACGCTTATAGAGTTAATGATATCACTTATTTTAGGACTATTAGTATCTGCAGCAGCATTGCAAATACTTTACACCAATTCATTATCTTCAAACATACAAAGTGCAGGATCTAATATTGTAGATACCAATACTTTTGGTCTTGATTATCTAACCAAGCAAATTCGTAAAGCTAACTATGGTATTTTATCATCACAAAGCTTCTTTTTAAATCATCGAACGCCACAAGGCGGCATTGTATTGACAGCCCCAGACAATTTAACTGTATTTGGCAATACAGTTGCAGGGGAAACTGTAGCTAGTAATCTGCGCGGCTTATCAAAAAGCAATCAACAGATATCTGATACGCTTTTGACAAGATCGGCATCTTCGTTAAGTGGCAGTAATGTCAAATTTGGCTCTACAGCGCTTTCAAGTGACCAGTTGACCATCCAGTATAAAGTGTCAAGTGATAATCAGGTGGATTGCCAAAGTCGCAATGTGATGAAAGATGATTACGTTATTGAGCGATATTTTGTGCGGGATGGTGGGTTGGCTTGTGCCTCGGCGATCTATACCTATAGCGAGACTACTGCAAAAAAGGATGCAACCAATCAAAATGCTATTAATATTGACAAGTATAAGAAACCTATTAAACAGTCAGATGGCAGTTTTAATCGAGATACAAGTGACACTACGCAAAATCTAGCAGGTAGTGGCGAGATAATTATTCCAAATGTGGATTATTTCAGAGTATTGTTAGGTGTGAGTGATAGTAAAAACTTTTCAACGAATCCAAGCACATATAAACTGACGTATATGCCCATCCCAACGCCTATCTCAACTGTAAATGCAGACCCTTTTCCAACATTGAATAATCGAAGAATTGTGAATGTTCAAATAGGGCTTTTAGTACGTTCAGATGGCTCAGTTACCGCATCAAAAGATCCCTCATTTACAGTTTTGGACAAGACCGATATAAAGTTAAATGATACCTCCAAAAATGATGGAAAAATGAGAAGAGTTTTGGAGACAACTGTCTTTCTAAGAAATGCCAGAGGGACTGTACAATGAACCAACAGTATTTGCTAAAAGGCTATCCTAAATCTCAAGCCGGTGTAGCACTCATCATCGTCTTAATTGTCTTGCTACTAATATCTATTCTTGGAATTATTGTACTAAGAAAAAGTACAACAGATTTGCAGGTGGCCACAGCCTCGCAAATTTCTCAGTTGATGTTTCAAGCCAATGATGATGCTTTTGGCAAAGTTGAAAAAGAAGATAGATTGCGAGTGGCTTCCACTTCCTCTACTAGAAACGGACTTGATACATTACAAGGGTATATCTCACGAGCCGGTGAAGATACTTTTAATGCAGAGACAGTGTTCTGTGTACGTCCACGAGAGAGTGCTTTATTTAGACTTGATAAAATCACTCAAAAAAACAATGCAGGGAATATATTGGAAGGTGCAAATCGGGGATTTTGTGATCCCACAAACCCGAATGATTACGTCAATGAAGGTCGTGTAATGACGCAAATGACTTTTGTCAAATTAGCACAGGCAAAAGATGTCGTACCGTTATCAGGCCATGCTAGAAGTGATGAAAGTAATGATTTGGCCACTAATTCAAGCACTCAAGAGTCACCTTGTGTTTATTTTAATGGTTATTCTGTATCACTTGTCCCTAGTTATACTAGTTCAAATGTCAGCTTAGGTAGTAGTACATCTACAGGTACAGATACAGTGGCAGGATGTTTAAAGCAAAAAATTGACAATATTGACAAGTGTCTAACGGATTTGGGTGTACCCCATAATATCCAAATGCAAAGTTATAAACACGAACCTGTAGGTGTAAGCTGTCTGAGTTAAAAATTTTTTATTTAAAATTACTAATCTTAAATACGTGTATCAATAAATATTAAGGTGAAATATCACCGAGGTAGCTGAAAATGGAACAAGCATACAACAAAAATTACTGTTCAAATATGAGTTTCAAACTGTTGCCACTTGCTATTGGTAGCTTGATGGTTACAAACGTAACCACCCATGCTAGTGATATTGAGCTGTATAAGGCTGCCTCTGAAGGTGGAGCGACAGTGATGCTGGTGTTTGATAACTCAGGGAGTATGGATGAGAGAAGTATAGGAGTTGACTATGCTTCTGATGGAATATCTATTGATTACGATGATAATGATAATGCCTATTGTTCAAAAAATAACATGATAGATTATATATCTACTAGTCAATTACCACAGGCTATCTATAATGATGATGGTGCTGCTAATACGACCATTTCCCCGACTGCTGTTAATTATTCTGTTAATAGTTGTACTATCGGTGGAAAAACTTATTATGACCGTATTTCGAGATTAAAATTAGCATTGATGCCACTGATTGCGAATCCTAAAACAGCCTTTGGTAACGGAGTCGATTTTACTAAATATAAAATTGGATTAGCTAATTTCTTCTATACGAATAGTTCAACAGGGGGTGGCAAGATTAGTTATCCTGCTTACGAATTTACACTCGCTAATCGTACTGAAATGCTAAAAATTGTAGCCGGATTAAAAGCTGAAACCAATACGCCAAGTGCACACGCCTATGCTGAAGTAGGTGCCTATATGTTGGGGACGAATACTGCTAACATTACTACCGTATCAATAAGTAAAGAAATTGGTTACTATGTAAAAAAAGGATCGAAATATAATGTCTATAAGTGTACTGCGAATGCCCCTACTAATAATGGCAATATTCAAACTTGTACATCATATGATAAAGTGCAAAATAAAGTGGCGTTTGCAGATATAGATATTCCAAAATATGTTGGTGATTATGATTCTGTAGATGATATTAAAGGTGGCCAAAGGTTTTATGTTATATCTACTTCGAATATACAGCAAAAAAGTCCATATTCAGGATTTAGCATGGCATATCCTGATGCTGTAAATGGGAACAATTATATTTCACCACTTACCCCACCTACGTCTGCTAGTGAGCAACAATGTTCAGGAAATGGTATTTATTTTTTAACTGATGGTGTACCAAATAACGTACAAGGCACCTCAGCAATTGATTTAATGAATAATGCATTAAACAAAGTCAGTCCGATTGCCAATCCTGCAGGTACAAAGCTTAGTGTGGGTACAAATGCTACTTGTAATAGTTCTCTGTTAAATGGTATTTCGGACGGCTCAACAACTAACAGAAGTGGTTGGAAATGTATGGGTTTATTTGCCCAGAAATTGCGAAGTACTAATAATCCAATTGGCAGAGAAATTATTACAGGAACAGCAGGATTTGGTAAAGTATTTGAATCCTTAGCTGGTAAAACAACTTGTGATAGTACCAATCCAGATGCAAGTAATCTCTGTAGATTAGGTAGAAAAGGTGAAGGATTTGGTGAAGGCGGCTTTTATTATGTAGAGACCCCGGAGCAACTAGCCAATAGTATTAAATCTTTTATCGCAGGCGTAGGCAATAAAGAAATCCCAGCGATATCCACCGGTACGATGTCAGTACCATTGGATGCACTTAATACTCAGCAATCCCGTGGTTATGCCTATACGCCTATTTTAGACCCCAGACCAGGCGTCACTGATCTATGGGATGGCAACCTAAAAAAATATTATATCCGCAATGGTACCGTCACCGCTGATGGCGCCGGTACAAAACCAGTATTTAATGATTTGACTGGACAATTTTCTACTTCTACCTATGATATCTGGAATACCATTAATGACGCTACAAGGGAAGATGCACAGCGACCTGATAAAGCTTTACCACAAGTGGGTGGAGCATTTCAGCAAGTGTTTGAAAAACCAGGAAATGATCGTAACCTTTGGGTAAATATCGAAGGTACTTTGGCAAATATTGCAGTTGATGCTAGTACCAAAAAACCAGTCGGTTTTACTAGCTTGAAACCATCACTGCGTACTGATTTAGTGAAGCCTACAACAGTTACCTCAACAACGCCTGATAACCGAACGCCCACTGTGACTAGTGTTTTGAATAATATTTTGGTGTTTATGGGTTATCCTGCCCAAAATTTATCTGATATGGATGATACCACCATCTTGACAGGCAGTCAGTCCAAAAACCCAAAAAATATTGGTGGCGTGATTCATTCGCTTCCACAATTAGTCACCTACGGCATTGATTTGGATACCAATGGTAAATTTAATGCTACAACACGTAAAGACAGTGTATTGTACGGTTCAATGGATGGCGCATTACACCTAATAGATGATAGTACAGGCAAAGAGCAGTTTACCTTTATTCCGAAAGAAATTCTCGACTTACAATCAGGTGCTCTAATAAAAAGTGGTAAAACTACTGACTCGAAGCTACCCTATGGGGTTGATGCACCTTGGAATGTGTATACAACCTATAATATCACGAGTAACACTACAGGGACAGGTACTAGCGCTGTCACTACAAATAGCTATGTCGCTAAACAAGTCTTTGCCTCAGGCGGTTTACGCATGGGTGGTTCATCTTACTATAATCTAGATATTACGAATCCTACAACGCCTAATATGGTGTACTCAGTGGGTTCAAATTATGCCACATTGCAAGCAGGTCAGTATCCAAAAAAATCAGATGGTACCAATGATACCACACTTAAAGGAATGCAAAATGGTACTTACCGTACTACTGGTGACCAAGCAGCTTTTGCAAGAATGGGGCAATCTTGGGGCAAGCCTAGTGTCGGTTTTGTGCGGTCAGGGGGTAAAAAAGTCATGGTGAATTTCTTACCTGGTGGCTATGACACTCGTTATGAGACTGCAAACTTTGCTGCAGATTCATCAAATCTTGCACAAGGTAATGCAGTCTATATGGTACGAGTAGGGGAAGAAAAAGAAGACAGTACAACCAAAAAAGTAACTATAGATACCACATTAGATAAAGGTAAGCTGTTATGGTGGGCAAGTTATCCAGCATCAGAAAATGGTACGACGACAGCTGCACGTCCTACGTCCGTCACCTTACAAAAAACTGAACACAGTGATATGACTGATAGTATTGTCACTGAAATACGTACCGTTGACCGTAACTATGACGGCTATACAGATTTTATTTATTTTGCTGACTTAGGCGGCAGAGTGTGGCGAGCTGATATTAATAACAACAAAGATACGGATAATTTCCGTGTTGATCGCTTAGTCAAACTGCTAGATGTGAGTAATCAAAAAGGTGGTTCAGATGTTGCCCCAAGGTTTTATGAGCGTCCATTATTTACAGTAACTGATGAAGTTGTAGAAGGTTCACCCATAGCACAAATTACTGTGGGTACAGGAAATCGCAGTTTACCTGTAAGTGATAAACGTAGCGTACCAGATGCTATTTATAGTTTTATGGATAGAGAGGCGGGTAAAAAAGATTTGTTCTGCTATAAGACCGATGCTGAGTGTAAAGGCACTGCTAAGTCAGATCCCTATTTGAGTCAAGCGCTTGTGACCAAGGATTTAACTGTAGCCAATCTGGCTAAGGTAACTTTTACGGCTAGCGATGCAACTATCAAAACCAATATGATGAAAGGTGTGACAGATACAACATTCAAACATGGTTGGTATTATCCCTTTGAGCAGTGGTACAAAGTTAATGGTACAGGTGCTAGTGCGGTTATGAGTAATGTATTAGAGACTGATCGCACAAAATATCAAGGTATGAAAATGCTTAATGAGCCAGATGCTCAAAATGGTCTACTATTTGTGTCGGTTTATAATCCAAATGTCAATTTAATTGCAGAGGGTTGTTCTGCTACTGTGCAAGGCGCCACTCAACGTATGCTGATGTGTCTACCTTTTGGCAACTGCGGCGCATCTGGTTATAACACTACAACTGGTGCAGATGGTAAACCTTCGACAGATTACACTAGACGCTCAGCAGCCTTAGCAGGTGCGGGCATTATTGATAATATCATTACTCAATCTAAGCCTAATGAGGGTGGCTCATTATTTGGGGTATTACAACTTAGCTGTACAGGTACGGACTGTGATAAAGCAACCTTTAATAAACCCAGTTATATTAATATCAATACTATTAACTCAGATGGTGTTAATCGTGACAAAGTCATGAATCCGCGAGAATGGTGGGAAAACTAGCGTGAGTAAAGTACATTTTGCTATAGCTGAGAAGACTCTGCTTAATTCAAAAGGTTTTACTTTGATTGAGTTGATGATTACAGTGATGGTAATAGCCATTTTGGCAGCGATTGCTGTACCATCTTATCAGCACTTTATCAAAAAAAATGATATTCAAAAAGTAAAGTCTATCATTATGATGCAGTCAAATGAACTCAACAAATGGCGAGCAAGGCAATTAAATTATGCAGGGTTTACCTCCCAATCACAAACGTTTGATTCAGACAAAAAGACGTTTCACTATCCTAATACAGGTAGTGCAAAGTATGATATCAAAATGGTGACAATACTAGGATCTGATTCGAATTTAAGCGAGTCAACGTTTGCAAATGCTAGTGTAGCAACCAACTATGTCATATTGGCTACCCCGTTACTCAGTGGCTATCCTTATATTGGTTTTTCTAGTCAAGGAATCCAATGTGAGTCGCTAGATGGCTCAATAACGGCAATAAAACTTTTTGAAGATAGCAACTGCGGTACAGGAAGTTCATCATGGTAATAACCCAGTACAAAAGTAATGGCTTTACTCTAATTGAACTCATGATTGTGGTGGCAATTATTGGTATATTAGCAGCAGTGGCTTATCCCAATTATCAATCTTATGTGATTAAAACACATCGTAATAACATGATGTTTGAATTACAGAATATCGCCATGCGTATCCAATCTCGAAAACTAGTGGAAGGTATATACACAAATATTTCTCTGTCTCATGTTTTAGGCGCCACTCCTGTACTTGGTGCTATTACTTATCCATTGGGTAATGCAGATTACAATGTAACCATTATTGACAGCTCAACTAATACCCCAATGATAGGAAATACCATGACTACTTCTAAATGGCGTATACAGGCTATACCAATTTCCAACGGTCTTATGAGTAATGATGGCACATTAACTTATGATTCTGATGGTGTAAAATGCCGAAATACCTCATGTGGTACGGGTCAAGAATGGAATAATTAGCTTATTAAGTTAAGCATTGAACAATTTTCGGCAATATAGAGAATATTCATGTTGGGTGACCTAAAATAGTGACAAAGATTGTCATATATTTGACAATAACATACGGATAGCTGAATAAAATGGGCTGTTTAGGAAAAATTTTGCTTAAATAATCCTTGATGCACTAAATAATTTTAAATTAGTAGCCAAATAGAAGATATATTAGTGTTAATTTGGCTAAAAAAAGAAATTGGCACAAAAAATGCAGTAACTACATTACCAAGGCAAAGTGAGGGTTATCAAAACTTTGCAGATTGACTTAATTACTTGGATGACTGGCTACATAATTAATTATATGACTAGGTTATCCATTTTATACACTCAAAAATAGGAGTTCATTATGAACGCTCAAAAAGGTTTTACTCTAATTGAATTAATGATTGTTATCGCGATTATCGGTATTTTAGCGGCTATCGCTATTCCAGCGTATCAAGACTACATTGCTCGCTCTCAAATAACTGAAGCTGTAACCTTAGCAAGTGGTCAAAAAGGGGCAGTAACAGAAGTTCGTTCTAACACAGGTGCATGGCCAACCTCTAATGCTGGAGCAGGTATTGCAGCAGCCTCTAGTATTTCAGGAAAATATGTGGCTAAAACAGAGGTAGGGGCAAGTGGCGTAATTACTGCAACCATGAAAAGTGCAAGTGTTAATGACCAGGTTAAAGGTGCAACTATTGTATTAACACCAACAGAGACATCGGGGGCATATACTTGGGCTTGTACATCTTCACTCAGTGCTAAATATCTACCATCAGCTTGTCGCTAATTAATTAAAGTTAAAGTTAAAAAAAGGGAGGAAACTCCTTTTTTTTTGTTTAAACGTACTGTAAGGAAAATTTTAGATGGATTTAAACGAAAATATAAAATATTGGTTAAAGGTTATTTTTCCTATATCAATTTTGTTACAACTATTTTCATTTTCGTTATTTGGTTCATTTAATTTTTTGTCTAATTTAAATGTCACGGATCACTGGCAAGTGCTTAATAGTACTGGAGCCTATTTTGGTATTAGTGCTTTAATGTTTTCTATTGCTAAAAGTAAAGTAATTAATCATCATTTATTTGTAGGGTTGATTATATTGGGTTATTTTATATTTTTTATAGATATAAGAAATGCATACACGAGCCCATCTGCAAATCTTATGGTTATTTTAGCTCCACTAGGCGTATATACCTTATTTAAACAGCTACATCATTATTTCTTTGAAAGACAAAACAGTTTAAGTAATCTTTATTTTTTATTGACATTTCTTTTTATATTGATGGGTTGGTCCACACAAACTGCTTTGAAAGTTAACACGTTCATTTTACCTTATGTCTATGATATTGACATATACAAAATTGATTCCGCTTTCGGAAATATAACATTGCCATTTGTCCAATGGTTTGAGATATCTCATGCTTTTTGGAATACGTTATTATTGGAGGTCTATTCGTTATTATCTGTTTCTTTATTTGTAGTAGTTTCTCTCTTTATCAGGGAAAATAAAGACGATAGATATCATGTTATCAGAGTACTTATTGTACCTTTTGGTTTAGCTTTCATATGTTATACCATTATTCCTGTTTCTGGACCTGTATATGCCTTTGCTACTGAGTACTTTCCTTTAAACATGCCGACAGCTAGCGCGCTTCAAAGCGGCAAAGTGTTTATTCCTCCAGCAGCTCGTAATGGAATGCCATCTATGCACTTAACGGGTGCATTATTAATCTGGTTGTTAACCGCTGGATTGAGCAAAAAGATTTACTTTTATATAGCAACAGTATTTACGTTATTGACAGCTGTTGCAACGATTGCTCTTGGAGAGCATTATGTTTTAGATTTAGTGGTTGCTTTGCCATTTTCAGCCTTTATAGGTATTGGATTAGCAAATCCTGATAATTTTGTTTTTAAAAATAAAAAAGTTACAACCCTCTGGGTTGGGGCAGGTGTAACGTTCACTCTATGGATGCTCATGCTATTAACATCAGCAGAATGGCTGTCCAATAATTTATTATTTGTACAAGTGTTTGCCATTTGGAGTGTATTGATAGCAACTATTTTATTTGGCATATATATCAAATATGTATGGAATGATACTGAGGTAGTAATTTCTATTTTAAAAATAGAGGATGCCAAAAAAACCGAAAAATCTACAACCCCTCGCTGGGTGATTGGTGTATTTGTTGCTTCAGGTTTTGCAGGTTTATTGTATGAAGTGGTTTATGCAAAAAGTTTAGCAGTTACATTTGGTAGTACCTCTTTAGCTTCATATACTGTTTTAACAACCTATATGTCTGGTATGGCTTTAGGTGCTTGGTTGGGCGGGTATATTGCTGATAAAGTAAAAAAACTACTTTTGTATTATGCAGGCATAGAAGCATTTATTGGTTTATATGCAGTTATTACCCCATTTTTATTTAAAGTCATTCAGAATATTTATGTTATATCTGTCACTGGATTATCTGCAGATGACCCTTATGTAACATTTTTACGAGTGGCGTTGGGTGTGATTGTTTTAGGTATTCCCACCATTTTGATGGGTGCAACTTTACCCATCATGTTTAAATATTTAAAACAACTCAACATTCAAAGTGATACAGCAATTAGCCGACTATATAGTGCAAATGTGATTGGTGCTGCGTTAGGTTCATTTATTGGTGGGTATTTCTTTATTTCTGCAATAGGTCGAATCGGTGCGACGAATTTAGCTGCCGTATTTAGTTTGATGATTGCGCTTTATACTATAGGGCAGTTTAAAATACAGAACACTCAACTTCAAGAATTTGATAATTTTCCACCTGTTCTTCCTCATATTTTTGTGCCAAAGATATTGGGTATAATGGCATTAATTGTTTTAACGATTGGTGGAGCAGTAACGCTAGGCCTAGAAGTTGTTTCAATTCATATGCTAGCAGTAGTTGCTGGTAATAGTGTTTATGCTTTTGCCTTAATGCTTGCGGTATTTTTATTGGGTCTCGGTTTAGGCTCAATCTTTGGTAAAAAAGCACTTAACTATATAGATAGAACAACATTAATTGTTCTTGCCCAATGTGGAATTGCTGCATCTATTATTATTACGGCATTATTGTGGGATAAAATTCCTGCTTATTTTGCTAGTTTTGGTGAGATGCAAAATTATATCCATCTGGGATTTTGGGCAAGAGAGATTTTAAGAGGAGTAATTTGTGCTTTGGCCATGCTGCCAGCAACACTCTTTATCGGTGCAACCTATCCTGCGGCAATGAGTTTAGCAGCGGATTGGTTGGGACAAGGTAGTGCAAGAGGTTTAGGTATTTCAAGCGCATTAAATACTATTGGTAATATATCTGGAGTCTTATTGGTAGGATTTTTATTGTTACCATTAATGGGTTCAAATAAGGTTTTTTTATTACTTGCTGTAGTTTCATTAATCTTGGCGGTATTGGTATTATTATGCCTAATTAAAGTAAATTATAAATTTAATCCATATACTGCTGGAGTTGTAATATCAATTTTTCTACTTTTTCTTATTTATCCAAAAAATTGGAATTTTACCAGTTTGGCACAAGGGGCGAATGTTTACTTTATGCCATCATATTGGGGAAATGTAATAGATCATACTGAAAGTATAGAAGGCGGCGTGACTTCCGTTACACGTAGTTCTGATGGAAAATATATAACATTACTAACTAATGGTAAATTCCAAGGGAATAATTCGGGAGAAACGCTAGCACAGGAATCCTTTGCTTTGATTCCTCTTATGCATAATAGTGAACGGAAAAGCGCTTTAGCCATTGGTTATGGTACAGGTATGACCGCTCGGGTATTACATGAGCAAGGCTTCGAAAATCTTGATGTTGTTGAGTTATCTAAAGATATTGTATTTATGGCAAATAAATATTTTTCTGATATCAACCATAATGTAATAAATCAATCAGGTGTGAATTTAATTTATACAGATGGTCGGAATTTCTTATTAACTCAAGATGAGAAATATGACTTAATTAGTTTAGAAATTACTAGTATTTGGTTTGCTGGTGCAGCGAATCTTTACAATAAAGAATTCTATGAGTTATCTCAAAAGCGATTAAATAAAGAAGGTGTTTTACAGCAATGGGTTCAACTACATCATATGCATCCAATTGATTTGGTGTATATTTTGAATACAGTTCGCTCTGTCTATAAACATGTGTGGCTTTATTCTGTTGGAGGACAAGGCATCATTATTGCCTCGAATAGTGATGAAGCATTAAAATCGCATAGCTTAAAATATCCTTATAATAGCTTAACGATTGATGAACTAAAAAATAAAGAAAAATTCTTTAAAGATTCTATCGTTTTGTCACCTAAAGGAGTAAATAATCTAGCATATAAGACAGATAAGACATTGCGTCATCTGATTTCAACAGATAATAATTTATATTTAGAATACGCAACACCAAAAGGTAATGCGATTATGGAAGATACTTTGACTAAGAACCTGGAATACCTTTCAAAATTTGAAAAGTAGCAGAGGTAGACGGCTTAAGACTTTGGAAATAAATTTCTAGAAATAATATTTTTATGAATAAAAAATGCTAAACTACCCTGTTTAGCATTTTTGCGTTTAACCCATACGAAAATCCTATGCTGTCATCTACGCCACCCCAAACCCCCAATCAAGATATTCGTCTGTTTACCTTATTCATGGGGTTAGCCATTTTGACCTATCTCATGCCTTGGCATTCGCCACTGGGTCGAGATTTTGTGGTCAACGCCACCGCATTTGGGTTTGTGAGTTTGGCAGTCGCGGCCTTTTTTTGGCAAAATCCCATTACAAAGGTGAGCAAATCTGTGCTCACTTGGTTGCTGCTAGCAATACTGATTGTATGTCAGCCATTATTCAATCATATTGCTTACCCTGATGCCTTAATTTTTCCGGTGATAAGCTTGCTGGTGGTTGCCTTGACTGCGTTGATAGGCAGCCAGATTGACAATAAAGCGCATTTATTAAACCGCCTGTTTATTGCGGTATATCTCATGGCAATCATCACTTTTATGATTCAACTAATGCAGATGAGCGGCTATCAGATTGATTATAAAGGCTGGGTGATAGCCCGTGGTAACGCCAATGGCGGGCGCTATGATGGCAACTTTGGACAAGCCAATCACGCAGGCTACGCGTTTGTGCTCGCGCTGTGTGGGGTGATTTATCAACTGCAGCAGTCGTTTCAAGAAAGGTTAAATGCGCCGCAGTGGCTGATGGGTCGATACCGACAATACGCGCGATTTAGCTTGATGGTATTGTTTGTGATATTTACCATCGGGCTTGCCTTGACACAAAGTCGGGCGGGTCTGGTGATGATGCTGGCGGTGATTCCCATTTTCTTTTTGACCCAGCCGATAGCGTGGAAAAGCAAATTATCGGCTAGCGTTTTTGGTCTTGTCGTATTTGTGCTGTACTATATGGGCGCAAGTTGGATTAGTAATTATAGCAGCGCCAATCAGCTTGGGGCGGTGAGTCGTATGGCGGGCGGTCAGGGGAACCGCTCGGCGATGAGCGAACGCGCCATGATGATATTTCATGACCATGTGCTCACAGGGGTCGGCTGGAACAACTACATGGGCGCAAGCGTTGATTATGCCCAATATTTTAAATGGCCAGAGATTGCCGACCATTCGCATAATTTTGCCACCATGATTTTGGCGGAGCTAGGGGTGTTAGGCGCGCTATGCTTTGTGCCGATTGTTTGGCTACTGGTGCGGGCGATTCATCTGCGCCATAGCAGCGAAAGCGCGATTGCCCTGGCATTTGTCATTGCCAGTATCTTATATGCCAGCGTAGAATACCCGTTATGGTATTTTCGTTATCTCGCGGTTTTTGCCTTGTTTTTGGCGTTGATTGATCAGCGCAACTGGCAACTTGTGTGGCAACCCAAACTAAGAAAAGCCATGTCTGTTATCATGCTTGGTTTGGCGATGTTATCAGGCTACTATATTTGCCAATATTTTCATCTCAATTATTTGGATTATAATCGCTTTATCAAGCACACCAATCATCTAAACCAAGACAAAGGAATTGACTACCAAAATGAGGTGTTTGGCTTTAGTGCCTATCATGACCGCATCCTTGCCATGCAAGTGCCGATTAATCGCCATCAGGCAAGCGTCAAAGAAGCCATCTTTGAAGAGGTGCTAAATACCGATTCTTCCCAGTATAATATATTAGCTTATGCACAGTTCTTAGCCTATAAAGGTGACCAACAAGCGGCATTAAAACATATCGAAGCGGCTTGTGTGATGGTCAAAGATTTATCCGATTGTGATAATGTGGATACTGACTTGGGCAATCTTGCCAAACAAGATCCTGCGACATTTGCAGCTTTATACCGTGAGTTTCAGCAATGGCGTGACGCCAATCCTGAAAAAACAGGACTTAAACCATAATGCAGCGGGTAATTTTTTTAGTATGGCAAAATATCGCGTTCCGACTCATCGTGGGTTGGGGGGTGGTGGTAATTTTGCCCGCCTTGCTGATGTGGCGAATGCGCTTTTTGCAGGGGCGCTGGCTGATTACTGAATTTAACAGTATGGTGTTAGCCACCTTGGGTGTCTTGCTAGTTACCCTGGGTCTGCGCAAACTTACCCAGTTTCCAGGTCAACGCTCCATCAGTTTTGTGTTGCCAACCTTATTGTTGGTGATGATGCTGTTAGGCATGGTGATTATCGTTTTTCGATTGCCGTATTCGCTATATTACTTTGGCTTATCGGGTGCAATCGGGGTAGTATTTTTCTTTTTATCGTTTTTACTTGAGCAAAAAGCGCACCAACCTTATATGGCGTATATTCCACTGGGACATTGTCAAAACTTTGAAGCGATTTTTCAGATCCATTGGCTGCGCCTTGAAAAACCGCATTTGGATGCCATACAATCCAAAAAAGTGCAAGCGATAGTAGCAGACCTGTCATCGCCTGCACTCGATGAAGACTGGCAGCGATTTTTAACCGAGCAAACGTTACAGGGCAGACCGGTGTATAATAATCGCCAGGTGTATGAGTCTTTGACTGGGCGTCTGCCGATTCATCATTTGTATGAAAACGAATTGGGCTCGCTGTTGCCCTCGCAAACCTATTTATGGTTTAAACAACTGATTGATATTATAGCGATTTTATTGGTGGCGCCTTTTGTATTGCTGATTGCGGTGGTCACTGTCATTGCGATACGCTTGGAAAGTCCGGGTAGGGCGATATTTGTCCAAGAGCGGGTCGGGCAAGGCGGCAAATTGTTTAAAATCTATAAATTTCGCAGTATGCGCTTTGACTCAGAAAAAAACGGGGCAAAACTGGCGCAACAAAATGACCCGCGTGTGACTAAAGTCGGTAAATTTATTCGTAAAACCCGTATCGATGAACTGCCGCAATTTTTGAATGTGCTCAAAGGCGATATGAGCCTGATTGGACCGAGACCCGAACAGCTAAGTTTTGTCAAAACCTTTGAAAAAACCATCCCTTTTTATAATTATCGCCATATCGTCAAACCCGGTATTTCTGGATGGGCGCAGGTCACACAAGGGTATGCCAGTGATACCGATGAGACGGCGCTTAAGGTACAGTACGATTTTTATTATATTAAACATATTTCTTTTGCATTAGATATCTTGATTGTACTCAAAACCATTCAAACCATGCTGACAGGTTTTGGGGCTAGATAAACTGCGACAAATAACTTTAGCCATAATAGGTAGTGCACTATGTTAACCAATTCAACCATTTTAGTGACCGGCGGGACAGGCTCATTTGGGCATACCTTTGTGCCGATGACGCTTGAAAAATACAATCCCAAAAAATTGATTATCCTCTCGCGTGATGAGATGAAACAGTGGGAAATGGCAAAACTGTATCAAGGCGACCCGCGGGTACGTTTTTTTATCGGTGATGTGCGTGATAAAGACCGTCTATATCGAGCGCTTGATGGGGTGGATTATGTGGTACATGCGGCAGCAACCAAAATCGTGCCCACTGCCGAATATAATCCGTTTGAATGTGTCAAAACCAATATCAACGGCGCAATGAATTTAATTGATGCCTGTATTGATAAAGGGGTGAAAAAAGTCGTTGCCTTATCGACTGACAAAGCATCTAGTCCCGTGAATCTGTATGGCGCGACCAAATTGGCATCGGACAAACTGTTTGTCGCAGGCAACGCCTATTCAGGGGAGCATGGCACACGCTTTTCGGTGGTACGTTATGGCAATGTCATGGGGAGTCGTGGCTCGGTGATTCCGTATTTTCTATCAATTAAAGACAGTGGCATACTGACCATCACAGACCCGCGTATGACCCGTTTTATGATTTCGCTTGAACAAGGTGTGGAGCTGGTTTGGCATGCGTTTGAAGACATGGTGGGCGGCGAAATTTATGTCAAAAAAATTCCTTCTATGACCATGCCAGATGTGGCAACTGCCGTTTCTGCCACTGCTGAGCAAAAAATCATTGGTATTCGTCCTGGCGAGAAATTGCATGAGCAAATGATTAGTGCTGAAGATTCTTTTCATACCTACGAATATCCCGAGCATTTTAAAATCTTGCCCGCGATTAATGGCTGGGATGAAACGCCTGAGCGTATCAAAGATGGTGTTAAAGTGCCAGAAGGCTTCGTGTACGCCAGTGATAATAACAGTGAGTGGATGACGACTGAGCAACTCCAAGAATGGATTGAAACCAACAAAGCAAAAATTGGTAAAATTTAATCGCTAACCCTTGATAACAAACCCCCTTGATAACCAACCCCCTTGGGCAAATAGTATGGCAAATCAATTTATCCCTTATGGTCGTCAGCATATCACCCAAACTGATATTGATTCCGTGGTCGCTGTGCTACAGTCTGATTTTCTGACCCAAGGTAGTCAAGTACCAGCGTTTGAAGAACGCGTCGCTACCTATACGGGGGCAAAGTTTGGCGTGGCGGTCAATAGCGCGACCTCAGCACTGCATATTGCCTGTTTGGCATTGGGTCTTGGTCAAGGTGAAAAGGGCAAAGATGACTGGCTGTGGACGACGCCGATTACCTTTACCGCATCCGCTAACTGTGGATTGTACTGTGGTGCTAACATTGATTTTGTGGATATTGATCCGCTAACGCTCAATATGTCTATCAACGCGTTAGCAGAAAAGTTACAGCTTGCCGATGCTGAAAACCGCTTGCCAAAAATAGTCATTCCCGTGCATTTCACCGGTGAACCCTGTGATATGGCGGCCATTCATGCGCTATCGCAACAATATGGCTTTAAGGTTATTGAGGATGCCTCTCATGCCATTGGTGGCAAATATCACAATCAACCAATTGGCAATTGTGAGTTTAGCGACATTACCGTGTTTAGCTTTCACCCTGTCAAAATCATTACCACCGCAGAAGGTGGACTGGCAACAACGAATGACCCCGTGTTGGCGGAAAAAATGCAGTTGCTCCGTAGTCATGGTATCACCCGTGATGCCAATCTAATGACCCACGAACCTGACGGTGGTTGGTATTACCAGCAAATTGATTTGGGCTTTAACTATCGCATGACCGAATTGCAAGGGGCATTGGGGGTCAGTCAAATGACAAAGTTGGATGAGTTTGTGGCTCGCCGTCATCAGCTTGCCAAGCGTTATGATGAATTATTAACAGATTTACCGATTATGTTGCCTTATCGCAACCCTGCTAATTATTCGGGGTTTCATTTATATCCCATTCAACTGACAGCAGACAGTGGCAAAACGCGTAAGCAAGTGTTTGACAGTTTGCGGGCGCAAAATATCGGGGTGAATGTGCATTATATTCCAGTGCATACCCAGCCGTATTATGCCAAGTTGGGCTTTAGACAAGGCGATTTTCCGCATGCCGAGCGCTACTATGCACAAGCCATTAGTTTGCCATTGTATTATGACCTAAGTGAAGCTTCGCAAGCGCAAGTGGTCAATGCAATTTATCAGGCATTAGCATAATGAAGGTCTGTATCATCCCTGCGCGTGGGGGAAGTAAACGCATTCCTCGCAAAAACATCAAAGATTTTTGTGGCAAACCCATGCTGGCTCGTGCCATTGCAACGGCAAAAAACAGCCAATTGTTTGAGCAGATCATCGTGTCAACCGATGATGGCGCTATTGCCGATATCGCTCAACACCATGGTGCCACTGTCAGCCAAAGACCTGCCGAGCTTGCCGATGATTACGCCACTACCGCTGCGGTGATTCGCCATACGCTGCAGAGCATGCCAAAAGCTAGCCATATCTGCTGTCTATACCCCTGTACGCCTTTTTTAAAACCGCAGTATTTAACCGACAGTTTTGAGCATTGGCAGTCATCCAACAGTTTGTATTGTTTTCCGGTTTTAGAGTTTGAATCCAATGTGTTACGCTCACTTAAGTTAAGCGATACTGGTGAAGTGTCGAGCATGTTTAGCCAACATGAACTCACCCGAACCCAAGATTTGCCGCAGGCGTATTTTGACGCAGGTCAGTTTTATTGGGGCAGTCGTGAGGCATGGCTCGGCGAGGATAAAATCCATAATCATGCCCTAGGCTATGTGTTGCCAAAATACAGTGTGGTCGATATTGATGATGAAAATGATTGGCGATTTGCTGAGCGCCTGTACCAAGCACAACTGGAGCTAGCATGAAAATAGGCGCTAGCATGAAGATCGTGGTGCGAGCAGATGCAAGTTTAACGATGGGTAGCGGTCATATTATGCGTTGTCTCACGCTCGCTGACCGGTTAAAACAGCAAGGGCATGATATCTCGTTTATTTGTCGTCAGCATGACGGGCATTTGGCGGATTTGATTGGGCAAAAAGGTTTTGCTGTGCATCTGTTAGCCAAAAGTGGGATTGCAGATTTTATCAAACAGCATGCCCATAGCGAGTGGCTAGGCGCCAGTGAAAGCGACGATTTTGCCGAGTGTAAACCCATCTTGCAAGCGTTAAAGCCAGATTGGCTGATTATCGACCATTATGCGATTGGCGAAAAATGGGAGCAACAAGCTAAACGACTTTTGCCAAACCTTAAAATTTTAGCCATTGACGATTTAGCCGACCGAACGCACGATTGTGAGATTTTGCTTGACCAAAATTTTGGGCGAAAAAACGAAGATTATCAACCGCTTGTGCCAAGTGATTGCCAGCGATTACTAGGTACACGTTATACGCTATTACGGGATGAGTTTGCCAGCTGGCGAGCGATGAGCCTAAACAGACGTAAAAGCATACAGCCGCCCAACAATATATTGGTCAATCTTGGCGGTGTCGATAACGATAATGTCACGCTCAAGATTTTGCAAAGTCTCAATACCTTTGTCCAACAATCTACGCAAGCGTTTAACGTGACTGTCGTCATGGGCAAAACCGCACCGCATATCGAAAGTGTGCAAAGGTTTGCCAAACATGCAAGTTTTGCCTGTGCTGTGCTTGTCAATGTGACTAATATGGCGCAATTGATGGCAAATGCTGACCTTGCGATTGGGGCGGCAGGCAGCACCACCTGGGAGCGCTGTTGTTTGGGATTGCCGATGGTGCTGATCGTGCTTGCCGATAACCAGCAGGTGATTGCCAAAGCGTTGGCAGATAAAAACCTGGTCAAAGTGGTAACTGACATGGCTACATTGGATGAGCAACTGCCCCGCCTGTTGAGCGAACTGGCCGACAATTATAAAAAATTCAGCCGGCAATCTGCCACGTTGGTCGATGGGCAAGGGGCAAAACGGGTTGCGCACTGGATTGAATTTGCGCAAAAATTTCAACATTGTCAAGTGAGGCAAGCGACCCAAGCCGATACCCAGATGATTTGGCAATGGCGTAATCACATCGACGTGCGCCGGTGGATGTTTGGGCAAGATGAAATTGCCCTTGCTGACCATGAAAAGTGGTATGGCAAACAGCTTGACCATGCCAATGTGCATTTGCTGATTTTTGAAGTCGCTGGTGAGCCAATGGGGCTAGTCAATGTTACCCAAATGACGGTAGATAAATACCAGACGCTGCAGTTGGCAAACACCAATACGCCAAACCCTAATTCATCAAATCCTAATGCTTCAAGCCCGAATGAAAAAACCGCCAGTTGGGGGTTTTATTTATCCCCTAATAGCGCAAAAGGGCAGGGGCTTGGCTTTGCGTTGGGGGTTTTGACGATTGCACAGATTTTCAACACCACCGACATTGGCAAAATCACCGCGCAAGTGCTGGCATATAATACCGCGTCACTGGCGTTACATCGTAAATTAGGATTTAGCGAAACAGGCGTGTTAAAACAGCATTTTGGTGTGGGTGAAAAAGTGTATGATGTGGTTGAGTTTGAAATAAAATCGCAAGATTTTTTATTTTAGGGGTGTTTTTATGAATCAAAATTTCAGCATTAACAACCGCCCAATCGGCATTGACCATGCGCCATATATCATTGCTGAAATGTCCGCCAACCACAACGGCGACATCAATAACGCTTACCGTATCATTGACATGGCAAAGGCGTGCGGTGCTGATGCGGTCAAAATGCAAACTTACACCGCAGATACCATCACCCTCAACAGCAGCGCCGCTGACTTCCAAATTCATGGAGGACTTTGGGACGGGCGTACCTTATATGACTTGTACCAAGAAGCTTACACGCCGTGGGACTGGCATAAACCATTGTTTGAGCACGCCCACAAAGTCGGTATCACCATGTTTAGTTCACCGTTTGACTTGACTGCGGTGGATTTGCTCGAGGATTTGAACGCCCCAGCGTACAAAATCGCCTCGTTTGAAGCCATTGATTTACCGCTTATCAAATATGTGGCAAGTACCGGTAAGCCAATGATTATCTCCACAGGGATGGCAGACCAAACCGAAATTGCTGAGGCGGTTGCTGCCGCTCGTGATGGCGGCTGCCGTGAGCTTGCGTTATTGCACTGTGTGAGTGGTTACCCAGCCCCCGCAGAGGACTATAACCTGCGTACCATTGTCGATATGCAGCGCCGTTTTGGCGTGCCGATTGGCTTATCCGACCATACGCTTGACAACACTACCGCCGTGACAAGCGTGGCATTAGGGGCATGTATTATTGAAAAACACGTCACCCTAGACCGCAATGGCGGCGGCGCGGATGACAGTTTTTCACTGGAAAAAGACGAACTCACCGCGCTCTGCCGTGATAGCAAAACCGCTTGGCGGTCGCTCGGACAAGTTGATTATGGGCGAAAATCAAGCGAAATCGGCAATGTGCAATTTCGCCGTTCACTGTATTTTGTCAAAGACATGACGGCAGGTGATGTGATTGATGAAAGCTGTATCCGTAGCGTTCGCCCTGGCTTTGGGCTTGCCCCGAAGTTTTATGATGAATTGATGGGCAAAAAAGTGCTAACCGATATCCAAGCCAATACTGCCACCTCGTGGGATGTGCTTGAAAGGTAATGTTAAATAAAATCAAACGTTTAACACAATCCGCCTTACTCAAAGACAGCCTGATTTATGTGGTGGGCGAGATGACTGCCAAAGCCGTGCCGTTTTTGCTATTGCCCTATTTAACAAGGGTATTAGGCACAACGGGCTTTGGTGATTTGTCCTATTATTTATCGCTCACGGCATTTATTGTAATCGCCATGAGTCTGTCGCAAAATGGCGCTTTGACCCGTTATTTTTATGTGTATGGCAGGCATGGGCTGGGTAATATTTTATTGGCAGGCGGGCTATATAGTGTGGGCGTGCTGCTGATTGGCACAGCGATTAGTTGGCTGTTACATAGCGAATTGCTTTTTTACTGCTTTTTTACCGCCTTTTTGCAAACCTTGGTGCAAAACCAACTGGCACTGCGGCAATGCCAAAAACGCCCGTTTAGCTATCTGACCATCCAATTGGGTTTAGCTTTGGGAAATTTGCTATGGACGGTGCTGATTTTTCAGTTTTTTGCTGGGGATACCACCGATAAAGTTGCCCAGCGTCTTATCGCGATTATCTTGGCGCATGGGGTTACTTTTGTGGCAGCGTTGGCGTGGGCAAAATACCAATTTGCTATCAAATTTCGCTTTACCCCAAAACGGCTCAAACTGGGACTCGGCTATATTTTAACCCTAGGCTTGCCGCTGCTGTTACATGGGTTAAGCTATACCATCAAAGGGCAACTTGACCGAGTGTTGATTCACCAGCGGTTTAGCAGTCATGAGCTAGGCGTATACTCGGCAGGCGTGCAAGTCGCTAGTAGCTTGACCATTGTGATTATGGCGGTCAATTCTGCGCTGGTGCCTCACTTATATGAACGGCTAAAATCGCAGCGCATGACAGTGATGCAATTGCATCGACTGTTTTGGCTGAGTTTGATGGTGCCTGTTATATTGACTGCCATGGCTTGGGCGATGCCGTCGTCATTAATGGCGTGGCTATTGGGGGCAGATTTTGCCCAAAGCCAGTATTATGTGGTGATGTTTGTACTGGCGTTTTCGCTGATAATTCCGTATTTATTGTTGGTGAATTTTTTGTTTTATCATGCCAAAAGCGCGCAAATCTCACTGTGTTCGCTTATCTCAACGGTGGTGTATTTGGTTGCCTTGTGGGTGTTAAGTGGCGTATCACTGGCGGTGGTGCCGTATGCCACTATTATTAGTGGCGTGGTGATTTTGCCGCTGTTATATTATTATACGCTGCAGGTGGAAAAGGTCAAAAAAACGCCATGAATCTCATTATTTGTATCACCCCCTTGCAAGTGTTGATTGCCAATCAAATTATTAAGCAACACAGTACCCCCTTTATTGGGCTTTATTTGCCGTATGGCATCCATTCAAAAAGCGAGCCTAAACATCGCTATTATTTTGAACAACTTGAGCAAGTCTGCCAAAAATCCGCCTTTATCGAATTGAACAATAAAACCTGGGGCGAACGTTTTGTCACCCTAAACCACATCAAAACCACACTTAACATGCTTGATATTTGGCAAAAACCTATCGAAAACGTCTATCTTGCCAGTATTGACGTGTTGTTTTTGCAATATGTTATTTCTAAAGTAAAATTCCAACAGCTGTATACCTTTGATGACGGCACCGCTAATATTTTTCCCAATTCTAGCTATTTTCAACCGTTACCAAAATCCTTACCATTACAACTGTTTAAGCACGCCGTGGGCATTACTTATCCCAGTATTCCCAGTATTTTGGCTATCTCCAAAAAACATTTCACCATTTTTCCCCATGAAAAAAATATCATAGACGCTACCGAGCCGGTTTATTTGTTTGATAAAGTAGACAATCAGCCTGATGAGAATTTGCCGGTAAAACGGCTGTTATTGGGGCAAGCCCTTGATAACTTTATCGGCGAAACGGCGTATCGGGATATCGTGACAAAGATGGTAAGCGAGTTTGCCATTGACGCATTTTGTCCGCACCCGCGAGAAAACTTGGATTTTAGCCATCTTGTGCCGGTGATTGATAGCGATAAAATCATTGAAGATTATCTAAGCGAGGCATTGCAACAAAACCCCCAGCAGCGCTTTGAAATTTATACCTTTATCAGCACTGCCGTGTTTTCGCTCAAAGAATTTCCCCGCACCCAAGTATTTATGGTGTATACCCAAGCGCTGTGGGATAAATTCCCTGATGCTTATGAGTTTCTTGCCAGTCGTGGTTTTACCCTCATTAATTTAGATGACGCAGATAATCTAAATAGGTTCAAAGGGTAACAGCATGAAAAAACACGCCTTACTTATCCAGGCCCATCAAGATATCAGTTATTTTATTAAGCTGGCGAAAATTCAGCCCAACGTCAATTTTTATGTGCATATGGATGCTAAATCCGATTATTTTCCTAACGCTGAGACTGCACAGCTAGCCAATGTATTTTTGCTCAAAGATAGAATAACGGTACGTTGGGGCGGGTTTAGCCAAATAGAAGCAACATTAAAATTATTTGAAACAGCGTTTGCCAATGAGGACAATGCTTATTTTCACCTGTTAAGCGGTGAAGATGTGGTGTTACAACCATTTGAAGTGATAGAAAAACAGTGGCAACAGCGCTTTGATTTTCAGGCGATGATGACCTGCGAGATGGCACCACAGTATGCGTATCGCTTTATTATGGACAGTCCCCATGCTGACAGCGACTGGCAACGGCAATTGACGGGCAAAATCATCACCAAACTGCAACAAGGCGTGGCAAAAGTAAAACCCTATCACTCGTCCATTTATTTTGGCTCACAATGGTTTTCAGTGACGCGTGCAGACTGGGAAAAAATTATGCCTTTTACGGATGAATACAGTGATTTTTTCCGTCACAAGCTGGTGCCCGATGAACACTTTTTTCAAACGCTAATTACTGAAAAATTAACCAATCAAATTCGCCTAAGTAATGATAACCGCCGACAAATTATTTTTGACAAAAATGTAAATAATGGCAATAGCCCGATTTATTTGGATTTATTAAAGCTTGAGCAGGCGAAATTTAATGGCTATTGGTTTGCCCGTAAAGTAAAAAAGGATGTGGCATTGACTTGGCTGGGTGAGTTAACATGAAATTTTCTGTATTGATGTCCCTATACGACAAAGAAAACCCCGAATTTCTAGCCGAATGTCTAGCCAGCCTGGTCAATCAAACACGCCAAGCCGATGAGATTGTTTTGGTTTTTGATGGTCCAATCAATTTGGCATTACAAAAAGTGGTACAAGAGTTTAAGCCGCAACTGCCGTTAACGATTATCGCTTTAATAAAAAACGTCGGGCTTGGACAGGCTTTGAATGCAGGTCTAAACGCTTGTCAACATGACTGGGTCATGCGTATGGATACTGATGATATCTGTGTGGCTAACCGCTTTGAACAGCAAATCAACTTTATCCAAAGTCATCCCAAAATTGACGTGTTGGGCGGGCAAATCATTGAATTTGAAAAGCAGCTGTCACAGGGGAAAAAATCTCGCACGGTGCCAACCTCACACGAGGCAATTTTTGCCTCAGCCAAGTCGCGCAATCCCATCAACCACATGACGGTTGCCTTCAAAAAATCAGCGGTACAAGCGGTCGGTAGCTATCGGCATGCGCCGCTGTTTGAAGACTATGATTTGTGGGTGCGGTTGTTGCTCGCTGGCTATCAGTTTGCCAATTTGCCCGAGGTGCTAGTGTATGCACGGGCAGGGGATGCGATGTATGAACGGCGCGGGGGCTTGGCGTATGCCCGATACGAGTGGGCTATTCAGCAAAGCTTTTATCAACAAGGGTTTTTGCCTATTGCGCAACTGCTTAAAAACCTCGCCATTCGCTTACCGGTGCGATTATTGCCAAATAGTTTACGCAGCTTGGTTTATCAAAAACTGCTGAGAAAATAACTTAGCGCCGAATAACCTTGCGATTGGGGCTTAAGGTGTTGACCATCTTGTTAGCTAACGGCAATATTTCCCCACACATCAGTCCCGCCAGCAACTCACTACAAATCGGGGCATAAGCATAGCCTTTTGACCCCAATGCTGAAAAGCTCCAGACTCGGCTGGTGCTTTCATAACCCGCTTGCCACACCTGCCCAACTAGGGGCAGATAATCCACGGTTTGGCTGCGGATACTAGCGCGACCCTGCCAATGAGATATGTTTTTTTCGACGGTAAATATATCAGTGTTGTTGACCAAATCGGGCACCGCACCCGCCAAATCTGCCACATTCATCTGATGGTCAACAACGGCTGGCGTGGTATCCAAGGTATCCCTAACAAAACTTGCCCCAAGCATGACATGGCGTTTACTGTTTTCGCTAAAACTGGCGTAATAACTGCCATACTTTAGCGGCAGTTTTGGCAACTGTGATTTATCATGCTCATCGACAGCAAACCACGTCACTTGCCCACGGCTGTGATTAAAGCGTTTGATGGTGGGTAAAAAATCGCAGGTGTCTAAAGCCATGCACAAAATCACATGGTCAAAAAACTGCTGACGCTCAGTGAATGTTAATAGCACTTGGTCGCTATCTTGCTGAAAATAGGCTTGCTGAAAATAGGTTAATTCCTCGGCCTGAAAGCTAATATTGGGGTGGCATAAAACAGCTTGGGCAAAGTTTGCGGTACTGATTAACCCGGCATTGGGCAGAAATATCGCTTGCCCAATATCAAAACCTGTCATTTCTTTGGCTTGTTCAGCGGTCAATAAACGGGCAAATTGGGGTGGGAAATCTTTGACTTCATCGAGTTGTAAGCGATTGTGTGAGAGTAAATCCAAACAGCCGGTGGTTTGTAGGATTTCAATACCGGTTTGTGCGGTCAAATAAGGGTAAAATCGACAGCTTGCCAAGTAGCCAATCGCATGTAAATTGGTTTCAAGGCGTTTTAGGCTCGTAAGTTTTGGCGCAAGAAAACCGCGGATGTTGCCCGATGCGCCTGCCAACGGCTCATCTTTATCAAAAATGGTGACCTTGTGTCCACGGGCGGCTAAGGCATACGCACTGCTTAACCCCGCTACCCCAGCCCCAATCACCGCCACAGACAGCGGTTTTGTAATGGCCGAGAAATTGGGTAGTTCAAAGCCTTTAACGTTATTGGCTTTTCGACGTTGACGACGTCGGGATTCAAACGTGTCAGTAAAGGGTAGGGTGACAAAGAATGGTTTAATTTTTCTGTTATAGCGAAAATAAACCTCGCAAAAATTGGTGGATGTTAACTTAGGTTGAAAGCTTGCAGTGAGCATTTCTCGCTTTTTGCCAAAGCCTTTACGTTTGGCTAAGGTAAAACCCTGATGTTTTAGCCCCTGTTTGACTGCGCTTGCCACGCTAAATGTCGCCAAAGTCGTGTGAGGTTTGGATAACCTTGCAATTTGAGCCAATAAACTCTCTGACCAAAGCTCTTGGTTACAACTCGGCGCAAACCCATCAAGCAGCCACGCATCGACTTTACCTTGCCCAGTCACTTGTGACAAACTACTCGTCGCATCGCCAAGCCATAAATCAATCGTCAATCGTTCATCAAACCAGTTCAAACGATGGCAGCCAGCCAGTGGCGGTGGATAGTTGTCAATGAGCTGTTGTGATAACCCAGCAAGCTCTGTCCACACGCTTAAAGCTTGTTCAAGGTCAGTTTTGCGTAGGGGAAATTTTTCGGTGGTAATGATATGTAAATGGCTATGATTGTCAGGTCTGATTTGTTGCCAAAGTTGCCAAATAGCCAAGAAATTAAGCCCTGTGCCAAAACCAATCTCACCGATCACAAATCGTTCAAAGTTCTTCAAATTAGTGAGGCTATTGGTTAAGTCGTTGCCATCAATAAAAACATGGCGAGATTCTGCCAAGCCGTCCGTTTTGGAAAAATAAACATCGCCAAATTCGCTAGAGAGGGGGACAGTCACGCCGTTATCGTCTAGCTGCCAGTGCAGTTTGGCGGTTTGAATGGTTGATGCTGGGGTAGTGCTTGAGACAGGACGTTGGCTAGATTGTGGCATCATTGACCCATAATAAATAACTAAAAGTTAGTGCTAAGTAAAATATTACTAATACAAGGCTTGAAAACAGCGATTAGGGGGTATAGCATAACTGATTTTTTATCGTTGCAACATGGCATGCAGCTTTTTTTGGGTGTGGTAACAACATGAATCAATCAACTAACGGGCGTTATAACTTAATCACCGCATTGGCAATGATTGTGGGGATTGTGATTGGCTCAGGGATATTTTTTAAGGCAGACAATGTTTTAAAATATACCAATGGCAATGTGGCGCTGGGCGTGGTGGTTTTTGTATTGGCGGCAGTGGCGATTATTTTTGGTTCGCTATCGATTGCTGAGCTGGCAAAACGTACCGATGCGCATGGCGGCTTGATTGGCTATGCCGATGAATTTGTCAGTCCACATTTTTCTACGATGATTGGCTGGTTTCAATTGTTTTTGTATTACCCGACACTTGGCGTGGTGGTGACGTGGGTAGTGGGTATTTACACCGCCCTGTTATTTGGGGTAAAAGAGGCATCGCTTGAATTACAAATGGGCATCGGGCTTACGTGGTTTGTCATTTGTTATCTGTTTAATGTGATGGCAGCGGTGTTTGCAGGGCGTTTTCAAGTCTTTGCCACCATCGTTAAATTAATTCCGTTATTTGTGCTAGGGTTGATGGCGTTTGTATATGGCGACCCTGTGGCTGCGTTAACCCATCCAAGTGAATCTGCGCGTCAAGCGACCCAGTCTTTGGCATGGCTCGGTGCCATTGGTCCGATTGCGTTTTCGTTTGATGGTTGGGTGGTCTCTACCAGTATTTCAGGGGAAATCAAACATGCCAAACGTAATTTACCGATTGCCTTAGTTGTCGCGCCTATGTTGATTCTATTGGGCTATTTGCTGTATTTTGTTGGACTTACCTCGTATCTAGGCGCCGAGCAAGTGATGGCATTGGGTGATGAAAGCGTCTATGTGGTGGCAACCCAGTTATTTGGCGAAACCGCTGCCAAAGCCTTTTTGGTATTTGTGGTGATTTCGGTGATGGGTACAGTCAATGGCTTGGTATTAGGGCTGATTCGTCTGCCGCATTCTTTAGCGCTTAAATCATTGATTCCGTTTAGCGCGCAATTGCGTCAAGTCTCGCCCAACTATCAGCTATCGGTTGGTTCAGCGCTGCTAGGTTTTGCCTTATCCATGTTTTGGGCGGCTGTGCACTATGCGGTGATGAAAAGTCAGCTACTTGGCGATATGGATATTTCAGAAATCGCGATTGTGGTGAGTTACTTGCTGTATTTGGTATTTTACTTTGCGGTGTTTCGCTTATGGCAACAAGGTCATATCAAAAGTATGTTATTGGGTGTGATATCGCCGATTTTGGCGGCATTGGGCTCATTGATGGTAGTGTTCGGCGGCATGCAAAATCCGCTGTTTTTACCTGTCTGCTTACCGATTTGTGCGCTTGTGCTGCTGCTTGCCTACTTTTACAGTCGCTATCTACACAGTCGATAAGTACCTTATGTCAAGTGCCTTATATCAAGTGCCTTATATCAAGGGCATTGCGTCAATTTTTTGGATAACGCTAAAAACTGCGCCACGCCTTGTCCGGCGGCTCGGCCTGTGGCAAAACAAGCCGTCAGCAGATAGCCACCCGTTGGCGCATCCCAATCAAGCATCTCGCCACAGCAAAATACATAAGGATTGGATTTTAGCGCAAAATCCTCGGTTAATGCTGTACGTTTTACCCCGCCGCCACAGCTAATCGCTTCTTCAATGGGTCGAAAGCTATCGAATTCTACCGTTAACTGTTTGATTGCCTTTGTCATTTTATCGGCATCATGCCAGTGCGTTTTTGTGACGATTTCTCTGAGTAAGGCGATTTTGACAGGATCAAGTCCTGCCTTTCGCCAAAGGTTAGCTAGCGATTGTTTTTTGGGATTTTTTAAACTACTCAATAATTTTTCGTCAGACACATCAGGCAGCAAGTCAAGTTGTAGTGATACCTTGCCCGTATGATTTAATTGCTCACGCATGGCACGATTGAGCCGATATATCAGCCCGCTTTCCATGCCATAATGGGTGAGAATAATATCACCAAAACCCTGCTCAATTTTGCCATCGGGCAATGTCACCTGAGCTTTCACCCGTTTTAACGCTTTGCCAAAATCGCGGTGCAAATGCGCCGACCAAGGCTGCGACAGTGGGCGACAGATACCGACATTGCTGGCATAAAACGGCGTCAATTCTGTATCGCTGAGCCATGCCTGCCATTTGCCATCACTACCGAGCCGCGACCATGACATCGCACCCGTTGCCAACACAATCGCATCAAAGCTTTGGGTAACAGTTAGGTTGCCGCTTTCACGCGCTACCGAAAAAGTCGCTTGCTTGCCGTCAATGGCATCACAGCTATGCCGATAAAAAAACTGCACATCATCTTGCTGCAGCGCTTGCAACCACGCCCGCAGCAGTGGCGAGGCTTTCATCATGGTAGGAAAGATGCGACCTGTCGAGCCAACAAAAGATTCAATCCCCAAGCGAGTCATAAAATCACGGATATGCGCTGCATTAAAATCTTCAATATGCGGCGTTAACCAATCGTTGGGCTGATAGCGCGTGACAAAGGCATCAACGGGCTCAGCGTGCGAGATATTGAGTCCAGATTTACCGGCCATCAATAGTTTGCGGGCAGGGGAAGGTTTTTGTTCAAATACGTGGATGGTGACATCAAACTGGCGCAGATAATCTGCTGCCATCAGACCAGCAGGACCTGCGCCAATGATGGCGACGATGGGTTTTTTTGGCAAGTCGGCTTGGTTATTTGGCATCATGGCAAGTCAATGTGAGGCTTATAATAGTAGGCTTATAAAGTCGACTACCAGCGACCTTTACGCCCTGCGACCATCCAGCCCAGTACGATACCCAGTATCCCACTCAGCAGTGCAGTGACTGCACCATAGATAAAAATCTGTCCACTGCGCTCATTGACAAGCACTTTGACCTGCGTATTTAAACTATCGACTTGGTTTTGTAATTCAGCATTTTTTGCCAATAGTTGTTGGTTGGCGTTGGACAACTGGCTGTCAGTGGGCTGGTTGAGCTGGGCAAGGGTAGGTTGTTTGGGGTTTTGCATCGGTGAGGTGCTACTGGCAACGCTTGAGGCAAGCTCTGGCTGTTTGGCGAGTGGTTGTCCTGTTTTTGGGTCAGTGACGACAACTTGCGGTGCTGCATGGGTCAGGCTTGTCACCTGTAATACCGTCAATAACACTGCGCCGTTTGCCAACGTGCCCACCAATTTTTTCATGCTTACCACCTATCACCACCCAGACTTTGCTAATTTTGTACTACAAACAATCGTTAAACCCAACATTAACTCACTGATTTAGGAAAAACTTGGATAAAGGGTTTGATATCCACATGACTATACACACCATTTAATAAGTAAGGCTCTTCACTTGCCCAAGCTTGCACAGCTTCATCGCTGTCAAAATCCACGACCAATACACTGCCACTCATTTCAGGCTCTCCATGCGCAATGGGCGTAGGGCCTGCGATGATTAGCCGGTGCTGCTCATCTAACCGGGTAAGACGCTCAAGATGGGCAGAACGGAATTGTTTGCGTAGCTCAAGGCTATCAGGGACGTCATGACCGATAATAATATAAAGTGCCATCCATATTCTCCTTTAGTTTTTTCCTTTATCATTGATTTGTTGCTGTATATCTGGATTTAGGTGGTTTTTTAAGAACACAAATTGCCCGATTAAAAACACCAACATCACCGGTATCCATCCCCAGCTTTTAAAATTAATCCAGGTATCGTTGTTGGTAAAAAACGCAAAATAATATTGCAAACCTGCCATCAGCAAGAAATACCCTGCCCAAGCGAGGGTGAGTTTATTCCAGCCCGATTGGGTCAATCGAAACACATTTTTCATTGCCAGTTCTAATAGCGGTTTACCTATCGCGACACTGATAATGAGCGCAACCGCAAACACGCTATTGATGACGGTTGATTTCCATTTTAAAAAGGCTTCGTCATGGAAAATTAAGCTTAATCCACAAAATCCCACGGTTAAAATCAGCGTCACCCACTGCTGTTTATTGAGCTTGCCTTTTTGCCGGGCAAAATGCACGACATATACCACCAGTGTCGTAATCAATAACGCCGCCGCACCTGCCAATACCCCTTGCTGTTTAGAAAAGTAAAAAAATGCCAGTAAAGGTAGCAAATCCAATAAACCGCTCATAGTCATCTCTAACAAAAATCGCTTGTAAAAATCTTAGCCGCTAGTTTACACGGATATGCTAAAATCGAAAAGTAACTTTGCGATTTTCCTTGCTTTATCAATCATGTGCCCTTCTGAGTAAGCCAGCGCAGAGTTAACCCCTCTTTGTCTTAACCCCTTTTGTCCTATTGTTGGCAACCAGCTTTTGTAATTAAGGCGTATTTGTGAATTCTTTAAATCTCGATATTTTGTTTAGCAGTCCTATTTATACCCAACTTCCGATTGATATGCACTGCCACAGTACCCGCTCCGATGGCACTTTTAGCCCAAGCGAAGTGGTGCAAAAAGCGCATGAAAAAGGGGTGAAAGTATTATCCTTAAGCGACCATGATACGGTACTTGGCCTCCCTGAGGCGCGCCAAACCGCTGATAGTCTTGGTATGACGCTGATTCACGGTGTTGAAATCAGCTGTCGTCATCGTGTCATAGGTGGCTACTCCAAAAAACCTGCCCAAAATGAAAAAGTGATTCATGTGCTGGGGTACGGTTTTAGTAATATCGAAACAATGCATGACAAACTCGCTGCCATCCAAGCCAATCGAGAAACGCGCGGCTATGCGATGTGCGAGCGTGTGGCAAGTACCTTTAAACGCCCGATGGATGAGATTTGGCAAGCGGTGTTAGTGCAAGCCAAAGGTAATCCCCAAGCGGTCGGTCGTACCCATATCGCCAAAGTGATGGCGGATCTAGGCTTGGTGAGTGATGTGCAAAAAGCCTTTACCGGCTATTTGGCCGACCATAAACCTTGCTATGTGGCACTCGATGGCTTATCGCTTAAAGATTGCATCAATTTGATTCATGACTGTGGTGGCAAAGCGTCTTTGGCTCATGCGACCCGTTATAATTTAACCGCCAACAAAGTGCGTAAACTGATTGCAGATTTTGCCAGTAGCGGTGGCGATGCGGTGGAATTGCCCGCCAGTAATGAACCGACTTCAACCCGCCATATGGTCGATAGAGTGATTAAAGCGCATGAGTTAAAGGTGTCTATCGGTAGTGATTTTCATGGCAGCACCATGCCGTGGCGGGTACTCGGCGGCGTGCCAAAACTGCATGAAGGGCAAGTGGGGATTTGGGAGAGTTGTTAAACACTTACCATTTCGTTGACTACCCAGCAAGGTTTTTTAGTATTTTTGCTTATGAGGATATTTATGAAAGGCACAAGGATGCCAAGTGCCAATTATTTATTAGTTAGTCTTAGCCAGTGTTAGTTTGGTTTTTTATCAAACGCGGTCAGTGGCTTAAACTCAATCGATTTCGCCATCGGCAATTCCTCAATTGCACGCAGCCGCCAGCTATTGGCTGGGTCATGCACCACAATATAGTATTTGCCTTTAGACGGGTCCAGCTGCACATTGCCCGCATAACTGCCATCACTTAACCGTTTGACGATAATGTCACGGTCTTTTTGCTTTTGGGTGGCATGGGAAATCTCGACTGCCAATTGCTCAGGTGCTTTAAACTTGTCACTGGCGGGCGCCTCAAGTTTAAAGTTCACTGCCTGATGGCTAATCATCATTTGACCGGTTAGCCCCAAATCATGCGCCAGTTTATCTTTGGACACATCCGCATATAAGGTCTTACCATCCATGTACCAGTCATCACGCACAGTAGAGTCTTGGATTCTCACCGAGTAAAACACGAACCAGATACAGGCGACTACCACAAATAGCGGCAGACCAATAACAAAAATCCAAACCATATAATTTTTATACCAAAGTTTGGATATCGACTGATTAGAAGTTGATGAAGCAGGAGAATTTGTCGGCGTTGCCATAGACCACTCAGCAGATAACAATCAAAAAGCTAGTATAGCAGAAAAACCCATGCCCCAATAACGTGCGCCAATAATTTGGCACAAAAAAAGCCGATTATCAAAATCAGCTTTTTTAGGCAATCAAACTTATTTATCGGTGGTAAACACGTTATCTTTTACCGCTTTATATTTGCCGCCATCATCCACGCTCACCACTTGCATTTGGATAGGAATATTGCTTTGGGTAATCACTTTTGGATCGCCCAGCACACTGACAGGGAAGTCATAACTTTCGCCTGCTTCTAATGGAATGGTTTTAAAGCGGCTATCAAGTTTTAAGCCGGGTTGTGGTGTCAATGTCACCGCATAATCATGGTCTTGCTGGGTTTTGTTGGTGATTTTGATGATGTAGTTATTTTCTACCAAACCTTGCGCATTGATTGACGACAACTGATTACGGTCACGGCGAATATCAATCTGCAGCGGTACACGACTGGTTAAAAAATAAACCCCCGTCCCAATCAACAACGTAATCACCGCCAAATAAGCAAAAAACCGGGGACGCAAAATTTTACTTGGCTCATTCTCTACCAATTGGCGTTCGGTACTATAACGAATCAAACCGCGTGGTTTATTAACTTTATCCATGATGTCATTACACGCATCGACACAGGCCGCACACTGGATGCATTCAACTTGCAAACCATCACGAATATCGATACCCGTCGGACACACTTGCACACACATCAAACAGTTGATACAGTCACCTAAGTTCTCATCTTCACCGCCTCTTTTACGTGCGCCACGTGGCTCACCACGTTTATAGTCATAGGTGACAATCAACGTATCTTTATCGAACATCACGCTTTGGAAGCGGCCATAGGGGCAAATATGGGTACAAAAGTGCTCACGCATATAGCCTGCATTGGCAAACGTCGCAAAGGTAAAAATAAGTACCGAAACCCAAGTTAGCGGTGTCCAATCTGGCACAGGAATAACGCCAAACCATTGCCAACTATGATAAAGATAATCAGTCCCAACAGCATAACTGCTAAACGTCAATGCAGTCACCAACGCCATGATAAACCAAATCAGATACACCAAGCCGCGTTTCATGATTTTTTCGCCATTCCAAGGCGCTTTATCTAACTTAAACTGCTTATTACGATCACCGATGATAAGCTTCTCAGTATATTGGTACATATGCGTCCAAATCGTCTGTGGACACGCATAGCCACACCACACACGACCGGCATAAACGGTCACCATAAACAATAAAAAGGCAGCAACCATAAAGAAAAACGCAAAAATAAAAACGTCTTGGGGTAAAAAAGTTAGCCCAAATAGCACAATCTTAGAACCCGAGAAATCGAACCATATTGCTTGGTGTCCGCCATAGCGAATCCATGGTAACACCAAAAACAACAACAATAAAAAATACATACTGACAACGCGGATGTTTTGATAAAAACCCGTCACAAAACGGGGGTGTACGCGTTTTTTAGTGGCATCTACTTGGTGAACAGGAAGTCTAAAATCATTACCAGCAGGGGAAGGAGGTTGTACAGACATTGTTTGCCCTCACATATTTTCTGACATGAACATAAAAAATTGCAAGACGACGACCGTAAAACTAGGGAACATCGCCTAACAAAAAATTGCTTAAACAATATATTCAATTATATATCAAATGGCAGTAAATACCCACAAAATAAAGGGAATTATCAACAACTGCAAAATAAATCAAAAAACTTTTCCCATTGGTATTGACAGAGGGAAAGAAAAGCGTA
>NZ_DALZPW010000014.1:0-37559 GCF_032017425.1 Moraxella sp. CTOTU47618
GGCACTATCTCGTATTTTTTAGAATGGTGGTAGATGGGATGGTCGGATGCTTACACTGCATAAGCAAAAAAGGGCAAAGAGAATTTATAAAGCCACAAAAACAAAAAAGCCATACTAGATTAGCATGGCTTTTTAACTGTATTTTTTAGCGTTACCACTAAAAAAATTGGCGTCCCCACGGGGATTCGAACCCCGGTTACCGCCGTGAAAGGGCGATGTCCTAGGCCTCTAGACGATGGGGACACTAGCACGCTTAGTTTATAGCGTGACCTCGACCGCTTTCACCGTTAATGTCGAAGTGGAGCGTATAATATATATTTTTATTTTTGCCGTCAACTGTTTTTTATGTATTTTTTTATATTTTTAACAATTAGCCCATCATACGGTGACCCATAATGGTTAATAGAGCGGCATGACAAGCGCATTAGCCAACTAATGCGCTTAATTACAGTGTTTTCTAAAAAGTGTTGTCTAAAAATTTCACACCGTGCTTATGAGTGATTTTTCTGATGCGACTCAGATGTTGTATGAGCACGCTTCGTATGAGATTGCGGCGGCAGATTAGCGGCTTTATTTTTTAAGTGATAGCGAATCCAAAAATGGGTTACGATGCTAATCACAATCGATAAACTGATAAAACCTAAAATGGTCATCCAGATTTGACTATCTACTTGCATACTTGATCCTTGTGAGACAATCTAAGTTAACGCTGATTATCGATGCGCTGGCTATCAATACTTTGATTAGCTCCCATTGTTTGATTACGAATCGCATCATCGCGCTGTTTTTTCTTGAGTCGGAACGTTAGCCATAAATATGTTAATATGCCTAAGATTACGGCAGCAATCATATACATAATAATAGTAGTCCAAATACTGTTATCTACGCCCATGAAAGAGTCCTTTTTATTATTGTTAGCATTAGTGTAACAGGTCTTAACAGCTATTTTACGTCATTCACGTAATGATGTGTGGTAGCGATGTTACTGGCTATTTTCAAACACTGTAATAAGCGTCTACAAAAGCACTTTTTTTCACTTTTTCATATTTTTACGTTAAGATAATTGTCTAAAAAACGCTTTGGCAACTGACACGGTTGCAGCAAGGAAAATAATTATGAAAGTAGTCATCAGTGATGGCATCGAATACGCCCTAAATCTTAATTATCGTACCATCGATATTGAATCGACCGACTATACCAATATTGCAGCAATTGTGGTCACGATGACAGACCTGCCGCGTGTGTATCAAGATATTGAAGATTTGGGGTTTGCTATTCCGATATTTGTGGCGATTGAATATGGTGATGTAGTGCCTGATGAATGGCTACCCAATGTGTATGGTGTGCTAGAGCTGGCAGATGATCAAAAGTTTTATAACGGACAATTGGTCAATGCGGCAGCGGCGGATTACATCGCCACGCTCGATCCGCCTTTTTTCCAAGCCTTGATGGACTACACCGACTATGGCAATGCGGCGTTTGACTGTCCTGGGCACCAAGGCGGACAGTTTTTTCGTAAGCATCCTTCGGGCAGACGCTTTTATTTATACTTTGGGGAAACGCTGTTTCGTGCCGACTCCTGTAATGCCGATGTCCGTCTTGGCGATTTGCTAATTCATGAAGGACCAGCTTTTGAGGCACAAGCGCATGCGGCGAAAGTTTTTAATGCGGATAAAACCTACTTTGTGCTCAACGGTACTTCCTCTTCCAATAAAATTGCGATTGGTGCCTTAGTAGCGCATGGTGATTTGGTGCTGTTTGACCGTAACAATCACAAATCTGTGTACCAAGGCGCCTTAACCATGGCAGGTGGTACGCCTGTGTATTTAGAGACCGACCGCAATGCTTATGGTTTGATTGGCGGCATTCCTGCCCATTGTTTTGATGAAGCCGAAATCCGTGAACGTATTCGTGAAGTTGCGCCCGATAAAGCCGATGATGCCCGCCCATTTCGCTTGGCGGTAATTCAGCTGGGCACGTATGATGGCACTATTTATAACGCCCGCCAAGTGGTGGATCGCATCGGGCATCTGTGTGACTATATTTTGTTTGACAGTGCTTGGGTGGGTTATGAGCAGTTTATCCCGATGATGCGTGATTGCTCGCCACTGCTGCTTGAGCTGGGTGAAAATGATCCTGGGATTTTGGTCACCCAATCGGTACACAAGCAACAAGCTGGCTTTTCTCAAGCCTCACAAATCCATAAAAAAGATAACCATATCAGCGGGCAAGCCCGTTATGTCAATCATAAACGCTTTAACAACTCGTTTATGATGCACGTGTCGACCTCGCCGTTTTACCCGTTGTTTGCCTCACTTGATGTCAATGCCAAAATGCATGAAGGTAAAGCCGGTCAGCGCATGTGGCATGAGTGTGTCATCGGCGGTATCGAAGCTCGTAAAATGCTGCTAGACACTTGTACCATGATTTTGCCGTTTGTTCCGCCTACAGTAGATGGGCAAGCTTGGCAAGACTACGATACTGAAACCATTGCCCATGATATTCGTTTTTTCCGCTTTGAGGCAGGGGCGCGTTGGCATGATTTTCAGCATTATGCCGATGACCAATACTTTATCGATCCCTGTAAACTACTACTGACCACGCCAGGCATTGATATGCAAACCGGTGAGTATGAAGCGACAGGGATTCCTGCCGCGATTTTGGCGCATTATCTGCGTGAAAGCTCGGTCATTCCAGAAAAAGCCGATTTAAACTCGATTTTATTTTTACTGACGCCTGCCGAAACCTTGGCAAAATTCCAGCACTTGGTCGCCCGTATTGTCAGTTTTGAAAAGCACATTCGCGAAAACAGCCCCGTCACCCAGGTGTTACCGACACTGGCTAAGGCATATCCGCAGTACCGCAAACTCACTATTAATGAACTTTGCCAACTCATGCATAACTTCTATGCCAAGCATCAGCTGAACAAACGACAAAAACAAATGTTTGAGCGCGAACATCGTCCCAAGGTTGCTATAAGCGCATTTGATGCCCATAACGCCTTTATCCGTAATGAGGTTGAGCTGGTATCGCTGCATGACATCAAAGGCAGAATCGCCATGGAAGGAGCGCTACCGTATCCACCAGGAGTGTACTGTATTGTACCTGGTGAAGTGTGGGATGGGGCAGTGCTGGACTACTTCTTGGCATTGCAAGAAGGGGTTAATCGCTTGCCAGGCTTTGAGCCAGAAGTGCAGGGCGTGTACTGGGAGTATGACGACCAAGGTAAAAAGATTGCCTATGCCTATGTGTTAAAACAGTCCCACCAAATTTGATTGACGGTTTTTGATTCATAGGCTTTCTCGGTGAAGCCCATATTCGGCACGTTTGCAGCAGTAACCAATGGCGCAAAAATTGGTCTGTGTAGATGGGTGCGATGTTATTTAATTAAATGATAATCATTATTATTTACATTATCAATCTATTATTGGATAATGACGGCTCAATTTTTTAAGAGGCAGTCAAACAATGACAATGAAAGATTTTCGTATCTACATGAGGCTTGGGCACCGCTATGTTGGATTCTTTATGGTTGGCATTATGCTGGTCTATTCGCTAAGTGGCA
Source organism: Moraxella sp. CTOTU47618 (assembly GCF_032017425.1). Taxonomy (NCBI): domain Bacteria; kingdom Pseudomonadati; phylum Pseudomonadota; class Gammaproteobacteria; order Moraxellales; family Moraxellaceae; genus Moraxella; species Moraxella sp. CTOTU47618. Next base: position 3,566 of record NZ_DALZPW010000014.1, read on the forward strand.
TGTTGCTGGTATTTCGCGACACTGATTTTTTAAAATCTTCAAAAACTGTCAAGCAAGTCGTGGCAAGCAATCTTGATGAGAAAAATTTAGCCAAAACCCTAAAAATGAAAAACATCGATTTTAGGGAGCAGCAGGGTGATATACAGCTTTTTAAAGACGGACAGTACAATGTTAAAACCGGTGAGGTGACTTATACCAGCAAAAAGCTGCCTGTGGTATTAGATAAAATGGTGAATTTTCATAAAGCGCCCTCTAAAGGTAGCATGGGTGGGCTCAATGTATTGTTTGGCTTGAGTTTATTGTTTTTTGTGCTATCGAGTTTCTTTTTATTTGCCCCAAGTTCCAAAATCTTTAAACGTGGCTTGGCATTTGTGGCGGTGGGAGCGATTATGTCGGTGATTTTGCTGCTGTTGTAAATAAACCTACTAACAAGTTTGGTAGGGTAGCGCCTTATGGCATATACCCGATTGCGATATTGGGTGCAATGGCTACGCTGTCATCGATTCCCTACGATGGCTTCACCGAGATGGATTTACTTCAGTTTTGCCACAAAAAGTTTTTCAGCAGCATTTTGGCGCCTTCGGTGGCGAAGGATTCTGGGTGATATTGCACCCCTTGAATCGGATAGTCACGGTGGCGAATGCCCATGATTTCATCGCCTGCTAGACTGGCATCTTTGAGGTTTTTATCACTATGTTGCTCACTAGATACCACGCTGGTCACTACCAAACAATCGGGTAGTGAGGCGGCGTCGACCATCAGTGAATGATAACGCATGATGTCAAGCTGCTGTGGCAAACCTTGATACACGCCTTGACCATCGTGACGAATCGGTGATGTCTTGCCATGCATTGGCACATTGGCTCGCACCACTTGACCACCAAAAAAATGTGCAATCCCTTGCATGCCAAGACACACGCCTAGCAGCGGTATGGTTTTGCCAAGCTCAGTAATGACCTCACCACACACACCAAAATACGCAGGGTCATCGGGCGAACCTGGACCGGGGGAGATGATAATGCGGTCAGGATTCATGGCTTTGATATCCGCTAAGCTAATCTCATTATTGCGTTTGACAACCACGTTAAAAGGCTGATTGTCTGCGGCTAAAATCTCACCAATATATTGGTATAGGTTAAAGGTAAAAGAATCGTAGTTATCAATAATTAACACTTGCATAGTTAACTCTAAAAATAGGTTTGGCGGTTATTTTAAACGTTTAAAATACTGCTGATATACATCGCTATCATGCGTATCTAGTTGGCGTATCGTCATGATGGAGCAGACTTTACTGCACTGGCGCAAAATTGGACAGTACAACTTTCATCGCAGACAGTTTTCGTACGATTTCTTCATATTCGTCTTCAGGATTGGAATCATACACATTGCCGCCGCAAGTTTGCGCATACGCTTTTTCGCCGTTGATAAACAGCGAGCGAATCGGGATAGCAAAAATACAATCCCCATTAAAACAAAACTGACCGAGTGCGCCACCGTAAGCGCCGCGACCATCGGGCTCTAGCGTATTTATAATTTTCATCGCCTCAATTTTGGGTGCGCCCGATAGCGTGCCTGCGGGAAAATTACTGGCAAGCGCGGTGAACATATCATGATTAGGGTCAAGAATACCGACGATTTCACTGGAGATATGCTGGACATGTGAAAAGCGCTTGATATCCATTAAGTTACGCACTTTTACCGTTCCAAAGCGTGCCACCCGCCCGATATCATTACGATGTAAGTCCACCAACATATTATGTTCGGCGATTTCTTTGGGGTCATTGAGCAAGGCGCGTGCTAATTGGCGATCTTCGGTCTCATCCTTGCCGCGTTTGGTGGTGCCCGCCAGTGGGAAGGTTTCCATCTCACCATTGCGCAATCGGAACAATAACTCAGGCGATGCGCCGATAATTTTTTGGGCGCCAAATTTGACATAGTACATATGCGGTGACGGATTGACTTCGCGCAGTTTACTATAAATTGGCATGCTATCGCCTTGGATGCGATAATGCGACTTGAAACCCACTTCACACTGGAAAATCAGCCCAGCTTTAATGTCTTCTTTGACTTTCATCACCGCTGCCGCATGTTGCTCGCGGTTCATCCCATCGCCCAAATGTTCAGCAGTCGGCTGCGTATAGTCAGGCGAAATAGCGGTCAATAATGACTTGATTTCGTCAATACGATTGCTTTGGTGGTCGGTATCGTAATAATAATAAAAAATTTCACCGGTCATCTTATCAAGGCTTAACCCATCTAAGTACACCCCGAATTTGAACGGCTCAAAATCATCACTGGTTTGAATATTCAGGGTCGGCTCAAAAAAATTGACACTATCAAATCCCAAAAAACCGACCAATCCGCCGGTATGGCTACGTGAAATCACATGTTGTGGGGTGATTTCGCGCAGTAGTTGGTAAGGATTGTCACAGGTATAATCTGTGCTTTCCCCCGTGCGATTGTTGGTGATAGTCAAAGTATGGCGGTCTTTTGCCAACACCGTCATCGCAGGGTCAAAGCCGATGGCATGATGACGTGAAATATAGCTTTCTTCGCCCAACGATTCCAGTAAAAAACAAGTAGCGTATTTGGCTTCGATGCGTTTAAAGAGTTCAAAAAAATCAATGTCTTGTGCAAGTTTAATTAGGCTTGGTTTGCTGGCAAGGGCGATTTTGGGCGGTTTGGCGTGTGTAGTCATCATAGTGTCTTAGATTTATAGTGTCTTAAATTTATAGTGTCCTAAATTTACAGTATCTTAAATTTATAGCGGCTTAAATTTTAATCAATGTTTCAGTGTTCTAGTATGATGATACATTGTAATCAGATTAACCCCTGCTTGCAACTCTTTTGTGGCATGACAGTTATTTTCACACGGATTTTCATCACCCTGCTAATCACCCCAAAGTATGTCACCCCAAAGTATGCTACTGTGATGGGCTTATTCACGCTTGAACCCATTATCAAAAATTTATAGGTTCAAATGACTCAGATTTGGCAGTAATTGGTTGATATCGTGCTGACCATACGCTTTGGCGCCCCGTGATACCGTCGCAATGCCCACCCCCAAGCGCTCAGCGATTTCGCGTTGTGGTAGCGCTTGCTGAAACAAGGCAAAAATCTGAATGCGATTGGCGATTTCTTTTTGTTCTTTTTCAGTCAGTAGCGCTGCCAAAATTTCGCGGATAAAGTCACTATCATCGGTTTGGCTCAGTAGCTCAACCAAATAATCATAGGCGGGTAGGAATGATGGCGAAGTGTGCGGCATAGTAGTTTTTTTGAGTAAAAGAGGACAAGTAAAGCATTTCAGTGTTCTAGTATAGTGATACATTTTACGGCGTTTAGCAACTGAACTCAATCGATTTTTATCCCTTTAGAAAACTCAATAGGTGCGATAACTGGTTACGTTTGATTACAAAAGCGCAAATAACTGAATATTTAATCAAAGGTTATTCGACACAAAGTCGCTTTAGCGAGGTTCTATAATGTGGTTATAATAAAATTGCTTAGTTAAAAATCCAAGTGAATTTATTAATTATAAACAATGACTATCACTCATAATTTTTATAAGCGTGCCGTCGTTGTCTTTGGTTATTGTGTAGCATTCTTAATGGGCAATTAAGAATGGGCAGTTAAGGTCAATGTCAAAGGATAGCAGCGCGGTTTAAAGAGTTAGCTAACGCTAATTTTATTCAATACTAATCTTATTCAAAATAGGGCACTTCATTATGACAACCAACGCTAAGAACAACAGTGAATTTTTGAACAATCTGATTTTTAAAAAGGTCGATCACCAACCACAGCGGGCGGATTATCAATCCAACCAACCTGGCAATTCGATGCCGTTTAACGATGCCCGTGGTAACTATCAGCGTAACATCGGTTTTGATACCGGACGTTTTAAAGACAGTAAAGTCTATATTGTCGGTGGCGGTATTGGCGGGTTGGCAGCGGCGTATTATTTTATCCGAGATGCCCATATCCCAGGCGAGAACATTACCTTTTTAGAAGAATTGGCGGTGCAAGGCGGCTCGCTTGATGGCGCTGGTAATGCCAAAGACGGTTATATCATGCGCGGCGGTCGTGAGATGATTACCACCTACGAGAATTTTTGGGATATGTTCCAAGATATACCTGCGCTAGAGTTACCAGAGCCTTATTCAGTGCTTGATGAATACCGCCTGATCAATGACAATGACCCCAACTATTCCAAAGCACGGTTGATTCATAACAAAGGTGACATCAAAGATTTTCACAAGTTTAATCTTAGCAAAGCCGACCAACTTGCCATTGTCCGCTTATTACTAAAAAATCAAGACGAACTCGATAATCTCACCATTGAAGATTACTTTAGCCAGAGTTTTTTGGACAGTAATTTTTGGACGCTATGGCGTAGTATGTTTGCTTTTGAAAACTGGCACAGCTTACTTGAGTGCAAGCTTTATATGCATCGGTTTTTGGAAGCCTTAGATGGTATCAAGGATATGTCGACCCTGTTATTTGCCAAATACAACCAATATGACAGCTTTGTGGTACCTGCGCAAAAATTTTTAATCAATAAAGGCGTCAAACTACAAAGTGACACGTTAGTCACTGCGGTTGATTTTGAGCAGCAAGGCGACAAAAAGGTCGTTAAAGGGCTGACAGCTACACAACAAGGTCAACAAGTCCATATCCCTGTACGGGACAATGATTTTGTGATTATCACTACAGGGTCAATGACGGAAGATACGCGCTATGGCACCAGTGACACTGCGCCTGATGTCCGTCTAACTGATGATAAAATGGGAAAAACGAAAGGCTGGGTACTATGGAATAACCTTGCTAAACAATCTGCTGTGTTTGGTCGTCCAGAAAAATTTAACCGTCATGTACCCAAATCTGCCTGGATGTCAGCAACATTAACCTGCAAAGACTCGGCGCTTTTACGCAAAATCAGCGAAAAATACTGCGTCAATCCACCGCTATCAGGCAAAACAGTCACAGGCGGTATTGTTACCATCACCGATTCCAACTGGCTTATGAGCTTTACTATTAACCGCCAACCGCAATTTCCTGACCAACCCAAAGACGTGGTGGTGATATGGGTATATGGGCTATTGATGGACAAAAAAGGCAATTACGTGCCAAAAACCATGCCAGAATGTACGGGGCATGAAATTGTGACGGAGCTACTATACCACTTAGATTTGCTCGAACAAAAAGATGATATTTTAGCCAACACCATCGCCAACACCGCCTATATGCCCTATATCACTTCGATGTTTATGCCACGTGCCAAAGGTGACCGTCCACAAATCGTACCCGAAGGCTGCACCAATTTAGGTCTCATCGGTCAATTTGTTGAAACCAACAATGATGTGGTGTTCACCGTTGAAACTTCGGTACGCTCGGCGCGGGTCGCGGTGTACACGCTAACAGATTGTAATAAGCAAGTGCCTGATATCGTGCCAACCCAATACGATATTCGCAATATACTACGCTCTGCCAGTACACTCAACGATGACCAAGGCTTTATCGGTGAAGGCATACTGCGCCGAGTGCTCGCCAATACCTATTATGAGCACATCTTGCCACCCGTCGCCAAAAAAGCGCCCAAAGACAGCTCGTTGATGCAGACGCTTGCCGAGCAATTTGAAGTGGTCAAAGCCTTTTGGCATAAAGAAGGCCATAAGGATGAGCAAAAAGATAAGCAAAAAGCGCACGATAAAAAATAAGCTTTGATAAACATTTGTCCTCAAAACGAAAAATCCTCCTGCCCTCTGGGGGATTTTTTATCAGCAAAATTTCCTTTGCGCCTAAAAACCCTATTTCGTAAAACGGTGGTTTCAAGTATATTAAAGCTAAAATCACACATCATAAGGAACAAGTGATGAAACTATATACCATGAATGCCCCGCCAAACCCGCGCAAGGTCGACTTATTGTTAAAAGTCAAAGAGCTTGATATCAATGATATTCATAATTTACAAGTCATCAACGTGGATATTGGCAAAAACGAGCAAAACTCGCCGGAGTTTTTGGCGGTCAATCCACTGGGGTTATTGCCTGTATTAGTGCTTGATGATGGCACTGTGCTCAATGATTCACACGCCATTTGTGAGTACCTTGATAGTCGACTCGCAGGCAATGGTAAGCAAGTGATGGGCTCAGACCCTATACAGCGCGCCAAAATCACCGCAATGTCACGCAATGCGGAGTTTCATGTGCTGTATAACATGATGTTGGCTTTCCAGCATGGGCATCCATCTCGCGCGTCGGTGGGCAACCAAGTGTCCGGTATGGCAGAAGAGAGCATCAACCGCGTCAAAAAAGCATTGCCGTACTTTGACAAGCTATTATCGAGTCACAAATACTTGCTCGGTGATCGACTCACCTTCGCTGATATCGTGTTGTATGTTGGCTTGGATTTTGGGCGAGTGATGAAGTTTAATCCCAAAGATGCCAGTGTGGTGGGTGACCATGTGGCACGTTTTTATGCGCAAATGAGTGAGCGTTTTGGTAAAAAATAACAGTTGTTGACATAAAAAAGGGCAAGGTAGATGCCCTTTTTTTATTTGTAGTGGTTATCCACCACTTCTATTCATCGCTTCTATACAGCGTTTTTTGCAACGCTTTTTTCAATAGCGCTAGGGTTGTCATTACGACTGATTGTTAGCCATTAATGCACTGATGCCCTCATATAGGGTGTCGTTGACCGGGGTGTCAATGCCATGCTTATCCCCCAATTCGCGAATTGTCCCTGCAAACAAATCAAGCTCACAGCGTCGCCCTGCTTTTAAATCCTGCCGCATCGATGGCATGCCTTTAGGATCCAGCGCATCCATAATCGCCAGCCATTTTTTGAAATCTTCCTCGGTCAAGGTTACGCCTTCAGCGTGTGCCACTGCCATCACTTCACGCATGGCGGCTTTGAACATCTCGCGCGCCTCACCCGCTTGTTGCACAGTATCAAAGGTGCCTTGATAAAATGCCACGGTTTGATTGACGCCGGTATTTAACATCAACTTGCCCCACAGCTGGCGCGGCATGTCATCGCTCACTGAGTGCGGGAAATTGACTTGATTAAAGAGGGCATCGACTTGTTGCACGCGTGCGCGTTCAGCGCTATCAGTTGTCATCGCGCCAATGACCAATTGTCCATGATCGCGATAAATCAGTTGGCTACCATTTTTCCCATTTTTTTCATGCGGTTCATTTTTCATGGCGTCCATTTGCTGCGCCACACAATACACAATGCGCTCATCACCAAAGGCGTTTGCCAACACTTTTTCGCTGGCGATACCGTTGAGGGCAGAAACAATCAGTGTATTGTCGCCAAGTTGACTTTCAATCAAGGGCAATACGTCATTGAGTTGATAAAACTTGGTACAGACGATGACCAAGTCGGCAGGACTTAGGTCTGAAGGAGGGCTTTCATTTGGTATGACATAGTTGAGTGGTAATGGTTCGCCATTCACCAATAAACCTTGCTGTTGGTAGCGGTTGACACGGTCAGTATCGGCGACGATACGCAAGTTTTCAAAAGGCATATTCGGGGCTAATAAACTTGCAAATAACGCCCCTAATGAGCCAAATCCAACAATGGCAATAATCGGTGAATCGTTCATCTTTTTTCCTGTTATTTTGCGACATTGATTAGAGTTGTGATAAAGTTTAGCAGATTTTTGCACGTATTTTAAAAAAGGAATCACAATGAAATTATTAAAAATGGCTGTGTTCATGGGTTGTTTATAGACTGCTTATGAAAAATCAGCAACAAACTTTGCAAGAACTAATGCCAGCGTTTGAGCAAAGAATTGAAAAAATCACCCAATCAGCTCAAAAAACCACCCAAACCATTAACCATAAAGCAAGTAAGAAATAATGAATTTATCTAATGTTAACGATGCTGCATCTTCACTAAACGGCGCATATTTTGTCACAGGTACCGACACAGAAATCGGTAAAACCACCACCACCGCGCAACTGGTCAAGAATATAGCTGAACAAGGCAAAAGTGTATATGCTATCAAGCCCGTTACGGCAGGCATGGAAACCGATGACAACGGTCAAACATATAGCGATGATGCAAGGCGCATCAATCAATTTGCCAATGTCAAACCACCGCTGTCTGTCATTGCGCCTATCCAGCTAGCGACGCCTTGCTCACCGCATATCGCCGCGCAGCTTGATAACGTGACACTCACCAAAACCCAATTAGTCGATACCATCCATAAGTCCATCGCAGCCTATCCTGCCGATGTGATTTTAGTTGAAGGGGCAGGCGGCTGGTTTACCCCTATTAATGAGCAAGAAACGCTTGCTGATGTAGCAGCCGCGCTCAAATGCCCTGTCATCCTGGTCGTCGGTATCAAGCTTGGCAGCCTTAATCACGCCATGCTAACCCTACAAGCAATTTGGCAAGCAGGGCTAAAAGTCGCTTTGGTTATTTTTAACCAATTACAGACCGATACGCCGTTTGTCGATGCGCAAATTGACTGGTTAAGTCAGCAAATTTTACGCAAGTATCCTGGGCATCAAAACCCACCACCCTTGATGGTCAAACAAGGCGTTTTAACCCATTAAATTTTTATCCAATCACATTGCATTTTGGCATAAGTTATGGTATAAATAGCGGCTTTAAATTTACTAGCGATTTTTTGACGCTTGCTTAAAATGGTTTTGATTGACGCAAGTCAAGTGACTACCCGTGAGTAGCTAATTTTAAGTACGCCGCCAAAAGATTAATTATTGATTCAAACTGAGATACTCAACACTAGAATCGTTGAAACCCTAGCTTTTTTAGCTTCAATGATATGCGAGATGTGCGAGTATCAGTTGTGACAGGCATGAGCAGCCCTCATGCACACCGATTAGGAGTAAGCCATGTCTCGAGTATGCCAAGTGACTGGAAAACGCCCAGCGGTAGGTAACAATGTTTCTCACGCAAACAACAAAACCCGCCGTCGTTTTCTACCAAATCTACACACCCATCGTTTTTGGGTAGAGAGCGAAAACCGCTTTGTTAAGCTTCGCTTGACTACCAAAGGTATGCGTATCATTGATAAAGTTGGTATTGACCAAGTTTTAACTGATATGCGTGCTCGTGGCGAAAAAATCTAATTTTTGCCTTTTCATATTCTTAGGGAGCAATTGCGATGCGTGATAAAATCAAATTAGTTTCAACTGCAGGTACGGGTTATTTTTACACCACGACCAAAAACAAACGTACCATGCCAAACAAAATGGAAATCAAAAAATTTGATCCAGTGGTACGTCAACATGTTGTATTCAAAGAAGCTAAAATCAAATAATTGACTAACATAGTCTATTTGACGCGCTATTTGATAAAAAGTGGGTAACTTAGGTTAACCCACTTTTTTTATGTGCAAAAATTATAAAATCGCTAAAAAATTGGCAGAAAATATCAGTTGCTCCCAATCGCTACCATGATGGATGGTAAGGCGAGTTGCAAGGCCTATTGGCAGCTGAAACAGCCAAACCGGTTTATGTTACTTGTGCAGTTGGTGGCTACTTAAAGTATGGGCATCGCTAGTAGCACTGGCGGTAGTCGTTGGCGCTATCACAACCGCAGGTAAGGGTTTAAGACTGTTTTCAAACTCTGGCAATATCGCTTTAATAGCCTCACCCATCACCAATTGCGGCTCAGACGGTTCAAAGCCCATCATTTTTTCCCGTTCAGCAATGCGTTTGCTGGCGGCTTCAAACGCAGGTTGAAAACGGCGAAGCTTGGGTAAGCTTTCAGCAAAAAATGCTTGTCCAAAGTATGTATATTCGGCTTCATTAGAACAGCCAAACGATGATTTGTTCGCCGCTGAGGCAGTAATGACTAGGGTGTATGGTGATTTTAACTCATTGATAAATGAGCCAGAATAACAGGCGGATACCACAATAACGCGCCATTTAATGCCAGATTTATCCAATGATTGGCGTAGCCATTTGGCATCGACATTATCGAGCGCTAGCGGTGGGTTCGACATCTCAATCACCTTGTCACCCCCATGCGAGGTCAAGGTCAAAAATAGCACGTCTTCATTGACATCCATTTTTTTGGCGATACTTTGCAAAGTGCGTTCAATACTGGTTTTACTGGCAATCGGCAGCGCAGACAGGGTATTGGCGTTGTTAATGAGTTCCACCGAGCGTCCTGCTGTGCCAAATTGATGGTCAAAGTAATCTTTGGTCAGCTCAATTTCTGACCGGAACACATCTTGCTCGCCATGACCTGCGACACCCATAAAGTACCAATCATGTATAGTCGGGCGTTGCGGCTGCACGTTATTTAGCATATCAGCCAATAGCGCAGGCTGCGCATAAAATGCCGCTTCAGTGACCACGGGTTCGACGGGGTCGGATTGAAAAATCGGCTCAGATTGCACGTTTTTTTGCCAAACACTGAGTACGGCAAACGCACCCAGCATAATCAGGACACGCTCAATCCATGACCAGCGTAATTGATTGCCAAAAATCCACAGCAGCGATAATGACTGCCAGACAAACGCCACTACGAAAATAATACCAATCGTATCAAACGTCCATTCAGGTAGCCAGCCCAAGTCTGAGATAAACTGAATCAAGCTTTGCACCAGCATCATAAAGGTGTCAGCACACAGCCACAAAATCGCCGGCACAAAAATCAGCATGGCATTAAAATGCCGTTTGGCAAGAATCAATCCTGCCACCAACATCACCATCGGCCACACCAAATAACTAATCAGCCCTTGTGGATTAAAATGGGTGGCATCTTCAGCCACCAACCACGAAAACAGCAAATTGCTCGCCAGTGCCGTCAATCCGAACAACAAAAATTGCCATACGGTGGGCTTGACCCAATAAAACGCACGTTTTGAACCTATTAGCATGTGACCCGTGGCACGGATATTAGCGATGACGTTATGTGAAAAACGTTTGAGCGGGGTTAAATCAAGATCGGTAAGAGAAGTTGGCAAAATATCCACACTATTGAAAGGCTGATTCTAAATCGGTAGGCAAGTAGCGATAAAATAATAATACAAAATAGGCATGGGGTGTTAACAACTTTATTAATCATTCATGTTTAGAATCTTAACTATCAACGCCAGCAAAACATACGCCTAAAAAATTAATTTATCTAAAATAGTGAATAAATGAATAAAATTTTCTATTAATGTAGAATTATGAAATTATTTATCATAAAAATAGATTATATGATATAATAAAATATATGGTATGATGGTATTGTAGGCTATTTTGCTTGGTTTAAGTGTGGTATATTTCATAAATAAAAGATGGTATTAAAAAGAGTTTCAGACGGATGATAGTATTTAACCAATTTAAAAAATTTTTGGCACACGATATGGCTGCGGGTATAGTTTTGGCGTTTTCCGCTGTGTTGGCGATGGTGGTAGCAAACTCTCCGATGAGTGACATATACGAGCACTTTTTGCATCTGACTATTTCGATAAAAATCGGCTCTTTTAGTATCGATCACCACTTATTACATTGGATCAACGATGGCTTGATGGTGGTGTTTTTCTTTTTAGTGGGACTTGAGCTTAAGCGGGAAATGCTAGTGGGTGAGCTATCAGAGGTCAAAAAAGTCGTCTTGCCTGCGATTGCTGCGGTCGGTGGTATGATGGTACCTGCGACTTTTTATGCCGCATTCAATTATCAGCACGCAGATTTGATGAAAGGTTGGGCGATTCCGGCGGCGACAGATATCGCGTTTGCCTTAGGTGTGCTGACGTTACTGGGCAATCGCGTGCCCGCCGCGCTCAAAGTATTCTTGGCATCGATTGCTATTTTTGATGATATCGGTGCGATTATCATTATTGCGTTATTTTACTCATCGGGTTTGTCGATGGCGGCACTGGCTTGGGTCGGGGTATGTTTGGTGATATTGTGGCTGATGAATCGCTTTAACGTCACGCGCACCACCGCTTATATAATGATTGGCGTTTTGCTATGGGCAGCGATGCTCAAGTCGGGCATACATGCGACGCTTGCCGGTGTGCTGCTTGCGCTATTCATCCCAATGACAGACAACAAGCACCCTGAGCATTCACCCCTCGAATCGGTTGAACATGACTTGCAGGACACAGTCAGTTTTATTATTTTACCGATTTTTGCGTTTGCTAATGCGGGCATTTATCTCGGAGGTACGGGGCTGTCCTCACTGTTTCATACGGTACCGCTCGGTATCGCACTAGGACTGCTGCTAGGCAAGCCGATTGGGGTGATGCTATTTAGTTGGCTTGGCGTCAAGCTTGGGTTAGCTAGCTTGCCTACCAATGTTGACTGGCGACAAGTATTTGGCGTGGGGATTTTATGTGGTATTGGCTTTACCATGAGTTTGTTTATTGGTGGGCTTGCCTTTGCGGGACTTGAGGTCAAACCGTTTGACGAACGACTTGGCATTATTTTAGGGTCATTATTGGCAGGTATGCTAGGGTATTTTTACCTCAAGAAAGTCTTACCAACCCAAGCGCTGACACAGCAGGTGAGTAATCCTGAAGACCATACCTATATTCGCTAAACTATTTACCCAAGGGTAGTGTAACGATAAATAAACTCTACAAATGATAGCAACGAATATTGCTATCATTTTTTTATCCCAATAATTTTGTGATCAATAATAAGGAAAACACCATGCTAACTAACAAGATAATGGGTAAAAAAGCCGCATGGTTGGGCGGGGGTGTGGCGATAATTGGTCTATTGGCGAGTTGCGCCAGCGTGGCGTACCAATCGCTGCAAAATGGTAAATTGAGCGATATCAAAGAAAGCATTGATAGTGTACCCAAAAAAACGCTGACGCTAAACGGTACCTTTACCCAAAGCTTAGAGCAATCTGAATTTAATGACGGTACGACCAAATACCATGTATTTGACCCAAACAACCTGTTAGCCGAGTATGCCAAAGCGCAAGGTCAAACGGGCGTGTCGATTAGTTTACCTGTCTGTATTGAAGGGCGGGTGACTGAAAAAGGACGTTACGGACATTTAGGAAAATATCCGTATGAGCTGTGGGTGGATAAAATTTGCCAGTCCTAGACCAGTGCTAGATAAGCAGGTTGTCTGACCCTCCCTCATTGACGGTCAGGATCAATTTCAACCAAATCAATAGGCTGGGTATGCAGCGAACCGTCTTGAATCGCAGTCTGTAGCGGATACTTGATGCGCTCTTCGGCGATGATTTGTCGCGACACATGTTGAATCAACTGACGTAACCAACGATGCGCAGGGTGATGCTGTAATAGCGGCGACCATGCCATCGTCAATTCAAACTCTGGAATAAAAAATGGCGGCTCTTTAATCACGATATCATCATTATTTGCTTGCATTCGCGCTACCCGAGTCGGCAGCGTGGCAATTAAGTCTTTATTGGCGGTGAGCATGGCAGGCATCTGATAATGACGGGTAAAGACACTGATTTGACGTTTTTGACCGAGACGTTGTAACGCCGCATCAATTGAGCCAAGTCCACCAGATTTTTCGGGATTCACCCCAAAACCCACACCCATGCCTGTTTTAGAAACCCAAACGTGCTGAGCTTTAAGATAATTTTTGAGGTTAAAGCGATTGACATATGGACTATCAGCCGACAACAAACAACTAAATGTATCACGCCAAATCAGCACTTGGTGAAAGCTTTGCGGTACCTCGTTAAAACGATTAATCGCCAAATCAACACGACCTTGCTCCATATCTCGATACGACACATCCGATGGCGTCAAGAAGTCCAAAATCACGTTTGGGGCTTCACTGCGCAGCGCTTTAACTAGCCTAGGCACCAGCGTCGCTTCGGCATAATCTGACGTCATAATCCGAAACACACGACTTGAGGTATAAGGACGAAACTCAGTACGTGGCTCTAATAGCTGGGTTAAATCCGCTAACAATTCGCGTACGCGCGGCTGTAATTCAAGCGCCCGCTCCGTTGGCGTCATGCCTTCAGATGAGCGAATCAACAAGGGATCATTAAACAACTTACGCAAACGACGTAAAATATTACTCATGGCGGGCTGGGTAATGCCGAGTTGCTCAGAGGCTCTGGTGACGTTTTTTTCTCGAAGTAACACATCAAGATGCACCAAAAGGTTCAAATCCACACGTTGTAAATCCATAAATTACTGTTTGTCTAGTTAAGAGTTAAGAAAAAAAGGCTAAAACTGCTAGTTTAAATAGGGCTAAAACCTAGCAATAAAATTTAAGTTGTTGATTGTATTATACTATATTTTAAATAAATACTAAAGATACGAATCATTAAATAGCTAAATTATGAATTAAAGGGTATAGTGCATTCATTCCATTATTTAAGCCAACTTAAAGCTTTATTAGTGCCAAAATAGAATTCTTAATTTTAACAGACTATTTAATATCACTGTAAGAAATATCACGTATTTTGTTAAAAAAATTGTTAGACTATTTTGGCTATGTAGCTTGTTTCTTAAACATTCTTTATATTTTTGGTGTTTAACGCTCGCTAAATATTGGCTTATTTAAGACTTTTACTTTTATTACAACACAATAATCATCCTAAGTTTTTTTATCCCACCGTCCTCAACAGGAGACTGCTATGTCAACTTACGTTTCAGCGATTGACCATATCCGTGAACTAAAAGCCAAATATGGTAACTGGAAAAACATCAGCGAAAATGATGCTGCGCGTTTGGTTATCCAAAACCGTTTCAAAACAGGTTTAGAAATCGCTCAATACACTGCCGACATCATGCGTCGTGATATGGCAGCTTATGATGCTGACAAATCAAAATACACCCAGTCTCTTGGTGCATGGCATGGATTTATCGGTCAACAAACCATGTATGCGGTAAAAAAATACTTCGGTACTACTGAACGTAAATATATCTACCTTTCAGGTTGGATGGTTGCTGCGCTTCGCTCAGAATTTGGTCCACTACCTGACCAATCTATGCACGAAAAAACAGCTGTGCCAAAATTAATCGAAGAAATCTACACTTTCTTACGTCAAGCCGACGAAAAAGTGTTAAACGATTACTTCCGTGAATTAAATGCGGCGCAAGAAGCAGGTCAAGACACTAAAGCCATCTTAGACAAAATCAACAACTTTGAATCACACATCGTGCCAATCATCGCTGACATCGACGCAGGTTTTGGTAACGAAGAAGCAACTTACTTGCTCACCAAACAAATGATCCAAGCAGGTGCTTGTGCTATCCAAGTTGAAAACCAAGTATCAGATGCTAAACAATGTGGTCACCAAGATGGTAAAGTCACCGTACCACACGAAGACTTCATCTCAAAACTTAACGCGATTCGTTATGCGTTTTTAGAGCTTGGCATTGACAACGGTATCATCGTTGCACGTACTGACTCTGAAGGTGCATCATTAACGCAAAAACTTCCTGTGTCACGTGAGCCAGGCGACCTTGCTTCACAATACTTAGACTTCTTAGAAGTTGAAGAAGTGACTTTAGAAAATGCAAGCGAGTACGATGTTCTATTAAAACGTGATGGCAAATTGGTTCGCCCAACTCGTATGCCAAACGGCTTGTACTCATTCCGCGAAGGCACCAACATTGACCGCGTGGTACTTGACTGTGTGACTGCCCTTGAAAACGGTGCCGATCTACTATGGATTGAAACACCAACGCCAGACGTCGCGCACATCAAATCAATGACTGACCGTATCACTGCGCAAGTGCCAGATGCTAAGCTTGTTTACAACAACAGCCCATCATTCAACTGGACACTCAACTTCCGTAAACAAGTCATCGCAAAATGGGAAAAAGAAGGCAAAGACATCTCAGCTTACGACAAAGCGAACTTAATGTCTGCTGACTACGACAACACTGAGTTGAATGCCGCTGCTGATGAACTAGCGCGCACCTTCCAAGCTGATGCGTCACGTGAAGCCTGTGTATTCCACCACTTGATCACCCTACCTACCTTCCACACGGCGGCATTAAGTACACACCAGTTGGCAAAAGGTTACTTCGGTGACAAAGGTATGCTAGCTTACGTTGAAGAAGTACAACGTAAAGAACTCCGTGAAGGCGTTGCGGCAGTTAAGCACCAAGCCATGGCTGGTTCTGACATCGGTGATGACCACAAAGAAATCTTCTCGGGTGAGAACGCATTGAAAGCGGGCGGCGCCAAAAACACTGCCAACCAATTTGGTCACTAATGCTTCATTGACTGATTGATTAATTAATTAATTAGCAAAAACACCTCACGGCATGTGGGGTGTTTTTTTATGAGCGGATAAAATTAAATGGTTTGCATAATTTCTTGGTAGCGAAGTTGGAATTTTTTGATAAAATCAATGGTGGTCTGAATACCCATAAACAAAATAATATACGGGTTTAAACTATTTTCGTTCGACAGCTCAACCGCTTTATCACTTGGATATTCACTGATAAGTAACATGTCTTGCTGGCGCTGGGCTTGGATATCCGCAAGCTGCTTTTCAAAATTCGGCTCTGCCAAAATATAGCTGCTAGAGTCATAGGATTTGATATCACTTAAATATTGAATACAAATCGATTCCAAATCTGCCCAGCGATAAGTTTCGGTTTCACGCACCAAATTTTCAATACTATTGACCAATTCATCCAAGGCTTGATAATAGTACCAAATCAACGGCTTGTGCGGGTCGTCGGTCAAGCGTGCCGAGGCATTAAATAAATGCTGTAAATTAGTAAATGCTAGCGTTTCGGGAATAGGCTCATGAATACCAATAAGCTGCTGAGGAACTTTGGCGTCAGGGGTGCTGGGCAAATCAGGCGAGCCGTTTAAATGAGCACGACCCTCACGGTCAGATTGCGCCACTGGGGTTTGCTCTGATTCTATGCCCAGCAGTTGATTAACCCGGTTTAGATAAGTATTCATGTTAAGCGTAATCAAACTATCATGACTGTGCAGGCGCGCAAAGGCATAAGAGATTTCTTTTCTTGTTTCATAGGCGTCCATCAGATTGCTCATGTTTTCTTCACGCTGATAAGTAATCGCATTTAAAAACAAACCTGCGGACACCACTCCAATGGTCGCTTCAATCATCACAAACGCCCGCGTAAAGGTATTGGTTGGGGTAATATCGCCAAACCCAGTGGTGGTCACCGTGATGGTACTAAAATACATGGCTTCCAAAAAGCCCACGTTTTCATGGTTAAACTGCATATTTGGCAAGGTACTGTATAAAAAGCCAAATAGCGGAATCAGCGTCAAATAGATGGTGCCATACACAGCAGGCGGCAACGAAAAAATATCATCGCGCACGATAGGTTTAGCAAGCTTATTGAGGGTAAAGGTTTGTGGGGTGTTACGGGCTGATAGGATTGGTTTGGTGGGCTTTTGCGCAAGTGGTTTCATAAGCCGCCTAATTTTTTTTGCTTTAGACTAGCATACCCATTCAAAAAGAAACATAGTATTATAGTAACCCCTGATGGACGATAGGATAAAAGGCTCAAACCAAAAAACTTGCCGCTATTGGGATACAAAGTTGGGAGAAAAATGAAAAAAGCCAACTTACTTGTTATAGAAGATAAGAAAGCTAGGCAGGTAAGGGATGAACACTGAGTTATCGTGGTGAATGATGCCAAACATATCAATAATGCCGCTATTCATCTTTAAAATAGGGTTGCAATCAATACAACCCTAGTAAACCTAGCAAAAAAGTGACTGGCACTATCAATTGGCTAGATTCACTTCCCATGCTTGATGGGAAGTCTAAAATATGGGAAGTGTAAAAATAAGCAGTGTAACATTAGTGCTGACCTAGCAAATCCTTTTTCATCTCAAGTGATATGGGATTATCGCCTAGCCAAGCACGAAGAATAGCTTGGTCAAAGCCTTCTTCTTTGATATAAGGAAGATCGCCAACCTCATCATAATTTAAACGAACGCCATGCTCTGGCGAAAACTCAATCGTAAACATCGCCCCTTCTTTGATGGTGTTGGTTTTGAACAACTCACCAAACACGTCATCAATCACTGAGGCGATTTTCTGATATTCTTCTTCGCTACTATTCGCTCTGATGCCGTCTTTGAAGGCATTCTCCAGTAACGAGCCTTTGATATTGCGGCGAGACACCATGCGCAATTGCTTGGCATAGCGTGCAGTAATGGCTGTTTCGGCATCTTCAGTCATTTCACCCAAGTATAGGGCAATATCATAGATACCAATCATAAATTTACTGCGAATGCTCATACCATTTCGCACGCAGATTTGACCATCTAGTTTTAGGGTAGGGGGAAATAGGGTTTCAAGATCGTTGGTTTTTCCTTTAAATAAAATCATCCTAGCATCCTTATCGTTCCTTGACGTTTTTTTGTCCCTGGATAATGTCGCAATATCCTTATCTCGTTTCATTGTGTAAATATTAGGCCAACATGTAAAGTATTATCAATGAATATCAAGTCACAGAGTGATGAGCGGTTAAAAAAAGGGTTAGACGACCACGTACTAACCCTCACCGCTAAACTTACGCCTGTAACAGACTTATACTGGTAACAAACTTAGGCTTGCAACATCGGTTTTAAGAATCGCCCTGTGTGTGAGCGCGCGTTTTGCGCCACGTCCTCTGGCGTGCCCTCAGCGATAATCTCACCACCGCCCGAACCGCCCTCAGGGCCCAAATCGACAATCCAGTCGGCTGTCTTAATCACATCGAGATTATGCTCAATCACCACCACGGTATTGCCTCGGTCACGTAGCGTATGCAAGATGTCTAAGAGCTTGGCGATATCATGGAAATGCAAACCTGTCGTCGGCTCATCGAGCACATACAAGGTCTGACCGGTATCACGTTTGGACAGCTCTTTAGCAAGTTTCACCCGTTGCGCCTCACCACCTGAAAGCGTAGGCGCAGACTGACCCAAACGAATATAACCCAAGCCGACTTCTTGTAAGGCTTGCAAACGGCGATAAATTGCCGGAATCGCCTCAAAAAATTCTGCCGCATCTTCCACCGTCATATTGAGCACGTCATTGATATTTTTGCCCTTATAGGTGATTTCCAGGGTTTCACGGTTGTAGCGTTTGCCTTGACACGCATCGCAAGGCACATACATATCAGGCAAAAAGTGCATCTCAACCTTAATCAAACCATCGCCTTGGCAGGTTTCACAGCGCCCGCCTTTCACGTTGAAGCTAAAGCGTCCTGCTTGATAGCCACGAGCTTTGGACTCCGGCACTTGGGCGAATAGGTCACGAATCGGACTAAATACCCCCGTATAGGTGGCAGGATTGGAGCGTGGGGTGCGCCCAATCGGACTTTGGTCGATATCGACGACTTTATCCAGATGTTCTAGCCCAGTGATACTGTCAAACTCTTCGGCAACATGCGTGGTGGCGTTATTGAGCTGTGTGGTCGCTAGTGGCAATAAGGTGCGGTTGATTAAGGTCGATTTACCCGAACCCGACACGCCTGTGATGGCAGTAAATACACCAATCGGCAAGTTTAAGGTCACGTTTTTAAGGTTGTTACCTTTTGCCCCTGTTAAAGTCAGCATCAAGGGTTTGGCTTCGACTTTACCTTTTTTGGCTTTTTCTTTTTTCTCGCTTTCCGCTTTTTTCGCTTGGTTTTTGGTTAAGGGAATGGCGGAGTCTTGCATTTTTTCATATTTATCGTCATTGGCGATTTTGGCTCGGTGACGCACGGTTGGCACGGCGATTTTCTTTTTGCCTGATAAATATTGACCCGTTAATGATTCGGGATTTTTGGCAATGTCTTCTGCCGTCCCTTCTGCAATGATACTGCCACCATGCACACCAGCACCCACGCCCACATCGATGATATGGTCGGCTAGGCGAATGGCATCTTCGTCATGCTCGACGACAATCACGGTATTGCCCAAATCTCTGAGCCGAGTCAACGTTTGCAGCAGGCGATCATTGTCACGTTGGTGCAAGCCGATTGATGGCTCATCGAGTACATACATCACGCCCATCAAGCCCGCCCCGATTTGGCTAGCAAGGCGTATGCGCTGCGCTTCACCGCCCGATAGGGTTTCGGCAGAGCGGGCAAGGGTGAGATAATCCAAGCCCACACTCACCAAAAATTCCAACCGCTCACGGATTTCTTTGATGATTTTGGCGGCGATTTCGCCTTTTGCGCCCTCAAGTTTTAATTGCTCATAATACGCCATCGCTTCGCCAATCGATAGCTTGACCATTTCGGCAATGGTACGGTCACTGACTTCGACATGGCGAGCGATTTCGTTTAAGCGTGAGCCGTGACAGGCATCGCAGGTAGCATCGGCAAGGTATTTAGCAAGCTCGTCTCGCACGATGTTACTTTGCGTGGTGCGGTAACGGCGCTCCATATACGGCAACACCCCTTCAAATGGCACGGTTTTAGTGGATTTGCGCCCCCGTTCATCAACAAAGTTAAAAGTCATTTTGTCTTTACCAGAGCCGTGTAAAATGACATCTTTGTGCTTTTTATCCAGTTGTTGCCAAGGCGCTTCCATATCAATATCGTAATGATCGGCAACCGTGGTCAGCAAGCCAAAATAGTAGGCGTGGCGTTTATCCCAGCCTTGAATCGCCCCTTGGTTGAGCGATTTTTCAGGATGACCGATGATTTTTTCGGCAGCGAAATATTGGCGTTTGCCCAAGCCATCACACACGGGACACGCGCCATAGGGGTTGTTAAAACTAAACAATTTTGGTTCAAGCTCAGCAACCGAGCGATCGCAGACAGGACAGCTATGTTTGGCGGACAAAATTTTATCCTCAAACTCAGCATCCATGTCATGCAAGATAGCAATATCGCTACCCAGTCGTAAGGCGGTCTCCAAGCTTTCGGCAACCCGATTACCCAAGTCATCCCGCACTTTGAAGCGGTCAACCACCACATCAATGGTGTGTTTAAAAGTTTTGGCAAGCGGTGGCACATCGTCAATGTCATAAATTTCGCCATCGACCCGCAGCCGTACAAAGCCTTGCCCTTTTAGCTGTTCCATTAACTGGATATGCTCGCCTTTGCGGTCATCGACGACGCGCGCGAGAATCATCAACTTGGTGTCTTCAGGCAATGCCATGACGGTATCGACCATTTCGGTGACGGTTTGCGCGACCATCGGCAGGTGGTGTTCTGGGCACATGGGCGTGCCAACACGGGCGTACAGCAGACGCAAATAGTCATAAATCTCGGTAATCGTCCCCACCGTGGAGCGGGGATTATGGTTAGTGGATTTTTGCTCGATGGCGATGGCAGGTGACAGCCCTTCGATGCTATCGACTTCGGGCTTTTCCATTTGTGATAAAAACTGACGAGCGTAAGCCGACAAGCTCTCGACGTAGCGGCGTTGTCCTTCGGCGTATAGGGTGTCAAAGGCTAGGCTAGATTTGCCCGAGCCTGATAAACCTGTGATGACGACGAGTTTGTCTCGTGGGATGTCGATGTCGATGTTTTTGAGGTTGTGGGTGCGTGCGCCACGAATTTTGATTGCGTCGTGCTGTGCCATATTAAGCTTCTTATTGTGTGTTTTTGAGTGGATAATTTTGGTAAAAAGATGGGGTTTTAATGGGGTACAAAAGAAGATTTTCAATAATAGCTTACGCACAAAAAAAGTTGCTAAACTATTAAAAAATTTGAGCAACTCTAATTTATATTTTACTAAATTCTAATAATTCTGCACTATATACTTTGCTAAGGTATCGTATTCATTCGATATATTTTGCATCAAAGTAATTTGATTCGAAGCCCAACTACCCTTACCACTTAATTTTCTAGTGGGCTTTCCTTGACTAAGGTATTTGATTGGAATATTTTGAATTATACTATCTGGAGCCATGACGTTTAAGTCTTCAATTTTAGCAACTGCTTGATTAGTTACAAAGCTAGGGACAGCTTGATATTCGGTTATATTTATTAGGCTGTGAATTAGTTTATCATCTACAGCATCTTTAATTGATTTATGATGTGCAGCATCTGCCCCAACTTCAGATTTTAAACCATTAGTTGCTCTTGTATCAAAACCATTAAATATCCATCCTCCAAATTTAGGTTCACCTTGAGTCTTAATAAATCTGTCACTTGGATTGCTTTCAAGATATCTTTGTTTACCTTGTTCCCAATCTCGAATAAATTTCGGTAACATATCTCCAATCAATCCAACGCAATAAGAAGAGAATAAATCAGGAGTACAAGGAACAAGAAAGTAATCTGAACAATACAGTGCAGAACGCACTAAGGTATTAAAGGAAGGAGGCAAATCGATTAAAACATAATCGTATTCAATATCATATGTTTCTTGTGCAGCCTTAGTAATTAAACTAGGTAACATGAATCTGTATAAACCAGAGCCACTTACTACATCTGTACCTACATTTAGAATATCAGAAAAAGTATTTAACCAAAAATCACCAGGAACTATATTTAGTTCACCTCTATCTGTCTGTTTTTTAGGTTCAAAAACATATAATTTTCCATGTGTATTTTGCTGAATATAGGGTAATGCAAAAGCTTTAATAGTTTGACCAAAAGGATGCTGATTATCAGTTTCGAGAAGCTCCGCAAATTCTTCATCACCAATACTTGCAATAGACAAATTACATTGAGGATCAAAATCAATCATTAATACTTTTTTATCCATATCAGCAAGTGCCACTCCTAAATTCCATAAAATTGAAGTTTTACCAACGCCACCTTTATTATTAAAAACAGAAATCGTTATAGCCATAAAAAATCCTTAGTTAAAATTGTATTTAATAACGCTAAAATGCGAACGACTCAACAAAATTCTTGAGAAGTCTTATAATTATATTATGTGCTATCAAATTATTTGCAAGGATTTTAACTATATTTTTTCACTATATAATTGCTATACTTTAAGAAACTAAAAATTAGCAATTGTGACAGCATGATTTGAGATTTTAAAATGGCAACCTTAACCGACGAACAAAACGACTTCCTAAAAAGCCACCATATCCCAATGGACAAAACCTTTGACGCCAGCGGACTATCGAGCAAAGAATACAAAGCCAAAATGAAAGAAAATGGCGCGCTCGTTGCTTACGGTGTACCGCCCTGCCCAAAAGGTCACACCCTCAAAAACAAACAAGCAAACTGCCTACAATGCAACCCCCAAGCCATCGCATCGCTCAAACGCCAAGCTACCCCAGGGGAGGTGTATATCGCCGTCTCACCCAGTCAGTTGCTTGCCAAAATCAGCCTCGTTGAAAACGCGAGCGATATCATCCCGCAATTAAATAGCGAAAATCATGCCGAAATCAACGATTGGGTATTAGCGATGACAGGTCGCACCGACTCCATCGGACAAATGGAAAACCACTTGCAGCAGCGCCTTGCCGATTACCAAGTACCCAGAAAACTCACTGCCGATGGCAAAACCACCAAAGCCTCGGGCGTGTACGACGTCGATGTACATGACGCGCTTGAAGTAATTAATCAAATGCCTTTTACCTTAAGCGAAATTGATAACGCCGTGATGGATGATTTTCACGCCCGCTATAGCGATAAACAGCTTCGCGAGCAGCAGCAAACTGAGCAGTTAGCGATGGAAGAGGCAGCGCGTAAACAAGCAGAACTTGCCGAACAAGCGCGACAAAAACAGGCTAAGCTTGAAGAACAGCGCCAACTACAACAACAAGCCAAAGAGCAAAAATTGGCACAAAAACAACAACGCCAACAGCAACTTGACGCCAAAAAAGCGCAAAAACAGCAAAAAATCGCCACCCAAGTGAAGCATAGCCCGTTAGAGGGCGCGCTAGTGGCTACCCCAAAATCATCATCTATCAAGCAGTCACCGCAAGGATTTTTTGACAACCAAAAAAATGTGATGTGGCTGATGATTGTTATCGCGGTGATTTTAGCCATCATGGTAACCGCTTACGCAATGCTAAAATAATGGGGCTGAAACAATAAAGCCAAAATAATAAGGCTTAAATAATTTTTATTGCCAATAAATTCTCTGTGATAAAAATTAGGCATATAATAAGCCGTTTTTGGCAAAATTTTGTGAGCCACAATGTCAGTGAAATCAACGTCAGTAAAATCAACGTCAGTAAAATCAACGTCGAGAAATATGAGTCACAACTCCTCCATGAATGCATCCGAAAAGAAAGCGATTGCCGGGTTGGGCGGTATCTTTGCCTTGCGCATGCTCGGACTATTCATGATTGTGCCTGTGTTTGCCGTGTATGGAACACAATATGCACACGCCACGCCGTTTTTGATTGGATTGGCGATTGGTATCTATGGCTTAGGGCAGGCGATTTTTCAGATTCCCATGAGTTTTTTGGCGGACAAATATCCGCGTAAACCGATTATCATTGCAGGGTTATTGGTGTTTGCGCTCGGGGGAGCGATTTGCGCCTTATCAACAGACATCTATATGGTGATATTGGGGCGTTTGATTGCCGGCAGTGGCGCGGTTTCAGCAGTGGTGATGGCACTACTCGCGGATGTGACCCGTGAAGAGCATCGCACCAAAGCGATGGCAACCATGGGGCTGACCATTGCCATGTCGGTAATGGTCGCATTTGGGCTCGGTCCGATTTTGACGCATGTGCTCGATATTTCAGGCTTGTTTTGGGTGACAGTGGCGTCCGCTATTTTCGCCATTGGCTTACTGTGGATTGTGCCCACCCCAAATCGGGTACTAAAGCACAATCTCAATAATCACTCAGTTAAAGCACAGTTTGCTGAAGTATTAAAAATTGCCGATATTAACCGGTTGCACTTGGCGATTTTTGCGCTGCATCTGTCAATGACAGCGATGTTTACCTTATTGCCGCACCAGTTTCATGATGTGCTCGGCTTGACGGTGGCGCAGCAAGGTTTTGTGTATTTGCCGCTACTATTATTGGGCTTTATCATTGCGGTTCCACTGATTATCATCGCAGAAAAAAAACGGCAAATGCGCGCCGTGTTTTTGGCGTCTTTAGCGACCTTGGTGGCGGGATTGGTATTTTTGGCAGTGGCTAGTCAGACCATCGTGGGTTTAATTATTGGGCTTGCAGTTTATTACATCGGCTTTAATAGCCTTGAGGCGACCATTCCGTCTTGGATTTCCAAACGCGCGCCCGTTGCCAACAAAGCGACAGCAATGGGTATTAACTCATCTGCACAGTTTTTGGGTGCTTTTGTAGGCGGTGCCATGGGCGGTATTTTGCTGACCAAACCGATGTGGTTGTCATGGACGGTGCTCGCCATCGTGACTGTTATTGCGTTATTGTTTATCCTGCCGATTGCCGCCCCACCGTATTTGACCAGCCTAACGATTACCCTGCCAACAGGTATTGACACGAATGCATGGTCACAGCAAATTTTGGCGATTGACGGCGTGGATGAGATAGTGATGATGCCAAAAGAAAACATCGCTTATCTCAAACTGGATAAAGAAAAATTGACCGATGACACGCGACAGCATTTGTCACATCTTACCGGTCAGACGCTAGCAATTTGATGCAAAGTCTAGTAAAGTAATGGCATTGTACTTGCGCTAAATCCGCAAAGATTTGGCTAAAAATACTAGAAAACTATTAAGAAAGGCATCAAGAAAGTTATCAAAAAATTCATCAAAAAAGTTATCAAGGAAATTCTATGCGCGGCGTAAATAAAGTAATTATTGTAGGCAACCTTGGTTCAGATCCGGAAGTCAAACAATTTGCCAATGGCGGTAGCGTGACGCGTATTGCCGTGGCAACAAGTGAGCAGTGGAACGACAAACAAACAGGTGAGCGCCGTGAGCAAACCGAATGGCACCGTATTTCATTGTTTAATAAACTCGGTGAAATTGCAGCGCAATACCTGCGTAAAGGTAGCCAAGTCTATATCGAAGGTAGCCTTCGCACCAGTAAATACACCGATCAAAATGGCGTAGAGCGTTATGCCACAGAGATTCGTGCCGACCAAATGCAAATGCTTGGTACCGCAGGCGGCGTTCAAGGCGGTATTCCTAATAACAATACTGCAAGCACAACCTACCAAAATCAGCCCCAAGGTGGTTATAATCAAGTTGGCTACAACCAAGGAGGCAACCAAGCGCCCAATCATTTTGGCGGCTATCCAAACCAAAATAATGCCCAAACTAATAACCAAGCTGCGCCACAAGCGGGTCAAAATGCAGGATTTGGCAATAACCCATTTATGAATGGCAACCAAGCGCCACAAGGGGCAAATACAGCAAATAATCAGCCTGCCCAAAATCCCCAACAAAATCCAGCCATGGCAATGCCAAAACCAGGCGCAGTTGATGATGATATCCCGTTTTAGACTTTAATTTTTACTAAGTTTAAAAAAATCCTTGCACAGTCACACTGTTGCAAGGATTTTTTATGCCGTTTTTTCTGATAGTAGCCTGCTAGTAAGGTGCAGGGTCTAAGATGCAGATTTAAGTTACAGGGTTTAAGGCGCAGGGTTCGGGTATAAGGTCTGCACCGCTTCGATATCAGCCAATACCTCTTGGGATAATACCAAGTCTACGGACGCGATATTGCTGGCTAGTTGCTGAGTGGTGGTTGCCCCAATGATGTTGGCAGTCACAAACGAGCGGCTATTGACAAACGCCAGTGCCATTTGTGCCATATCTAGATTATGTTTTTTAGCGACTTCAGCATAGGATTGGGTGGCTTGCTGCGCTTGCTCATTCAAATAACGGGTAAAATGGCTATAAAGGCTCAAGCGACTGTTAGCAGGCTTGTTACCGCCCAAATATTTGCCTGATAACACACCAAATGCTAGCGGTGAGTAGGCAAGTAGTCCAATTTGCTCGCGGTGACTGATTTCTGCCAGTCCCACTTCATACAAGCGATTGAGTAGACTATATGGATTTTGTATGGTGATAGGTCTAGCAAGCCCATGTTTATCGGCTTCTGCTAAGTAGCGCATGACGCCCCAGGGGGTATCATTGGATAACCCATAAGCACGGATTCGACCTTTGGTGATTTCATCATTGAGGGCTTCGATGGTTTCCAAAAATGGCGTCAATTCTTTGGTGTCTTGCTGCGCCATATTTTCTGTATAGCCGCGTTGACCAAAAAAGTTGGTCTGACGCTCTGGCCAGTGTAGCTGATAAATATCGATATGGTCGGTTTGCAAACGCTGTAGATTGCTATCTAATGCCGCACGAATGGTTTTTTTATCAAACTTGGTATTGCCATCGCGCAAAAAGTCATTGCGAGAGATTTTACTCGCCAATACGACACCATTTCTTTTGCCTGTCTTGGCAAACCAGCTACCCATAAAGCGCTCGGTATCACCCTGTTTGTCTTTATCAGGGGGTGACGGATACATCTCAGCGGTATCCCAAAAGTTCACACCTTGGGCAAGGGCATAATCCATTTGTTCATGGGCATCCTGCTCGCTGTTTTGCTGTCCCCAGGTCATGGTGCCTAAGCAAATTTTGGAGACGCTATCGCCCAGTTGTGGCAATGTATCAAATTGCATGCTATTTTCCTTGTATTTTGCATTATAGTTTTAACCAGCGTGATGAGGTGATTGTAGCAAACTCATGGTGATAAAGTCGGTTGCAAATTGTAGTGAGTGCGGCAGGTAGCCGCAATAAACAATTCACCCAAAATAAGCCTGACAAAATTTTGATTTTTTATGGATTGACATTACAACGCAATAAAAATCAGTTATGATAAAGCGTTTCATTGTAGTTAGAAAAATATTCGAGTGTTGGCGCAGAGTGGGTTCAAAATTTTGCGCTAATGGCAATTTTTATCCTGCATGAATTATTTGATTGTTGATTAATCTGCTTGTGGATTGCGTCACTTTATTGATGTCAAAAATATTGATGTCAAAATCATTGTAAAAGGTATTCAAGTTTGGCAAGTGTCAATTCATTACGTCCGACAAAACTATGGTGGCTGGTAGGTCTGGTTTTGCTTTGCTTAAGCTTGGTGATTCAGCTACCTGCAGCGTGGTTACTGCAAAAATTTGCCCCAAACAACCCTTACTTGCAGCAAATATCGGGCAACCTTTGGCAAGGTCAAGCCAATTGGCAAATCAATGCGCGCCCCAATACGCCGCTGGCGGGTAGTGTCGATTGGCGCTGGCAGCCGTGGCATTTATTGATGGGCAAACTGGGTATGGCAGTCGATATCCGCTCTGGCAAAACCGACTTGCAAGGGGTGGTCAAATTCAATAAAACCAGCTGGCAAGCCAATGATTTCAATGGCAAAATCAGCCCTGACACATTGGCGCAGTTGGTCAGTTGGCAATTACCCGACACACCGATTACCATCAAAGAAGTGTCGATTGAAAAAAATAAGCAAGGCTATCAAACCGCCGAAGGTAGCATGAATTGGGCAGGCGGTGATTTGGGGTATCCCACAGGCGGCAAAACCTACCTCATCAAACTTCCCACCATGCAAGGCAACTTAAGCGCAGATAAAGCCAGTGTGCAGCCAATAGCCAACGCTAATGGTATTAATAATAGCAACAAGGCAGCGCAAGGTAAAAGCTTGCATTTAGCCCTTACTACACCGCAAGCCGAGCGTTTAGGGGATTTTTATCTGGACCAAGATAATATGATAGATGTGTCATTGACCCAGCGATTGCTCAAAAATATGCCAGCGTACCAAGGCAAAGGGGCTGATGATAGTGTGGTGGTGTCCATTCGCCAACCTTTGACCAGTATGGGTAATTAGAGACGCAGCGATGATAGCAGATATGATAAAAGCCACCCAGCGCCCCTCGTTGAGCCGTAAAACAACGACTGGTAAATTTGTGCCGATGGCGGTGGTAGAAAAACTGTATCCTTGGTTGCTATTGGCAGCTATTTTTTGGTTGGTGTGGCAATTAAGCCAAGCGATTTGGCTGTTGGTTGCCCCGCCCAAAGCCCCCGTACTCACCCCAGTCCCCTTGCAGCCGAACTTGGTTACGCAATCTGCCAATAGCAATGCGTTAGATTTTTTTGCTCAGCCAACTGCCCCGCAAGCACCGGCAGCGACACCCCCAGATATTAAAGTGGTGGGCGTCACCATTGCCACCCCAGAGAGTCAATCGTATGCAATTTTGACCGCCAATGGTAAAACCTTAAGCTATCGCATCAACGACATGATTGATGGCAGTGGTTATAAATTGGTCAAAGTTGCAGCCGATTTTGTAATAGTGGCAGATGCAAGCGGTCAAACCAGTAAAGTGCCATTTGGGCAACCGTTTTTTCTTGACCAAAGCGATGCTATCAGAGCCAAAGCGCAAGCCAACGGTGCAGCCGGCATGGGTAACGGCTCAAATATGGGACAAACCCCCACACCGAGCTTAGGCGGAGCTGCGCCACAAGGGATTGGCGGCGCGCCAGTGGCTACAGGCGATCCCCATGATCGAGAGGATTCTGCGCCCACGATGGCGACGTCAAATGGTGCCAATACCTCGCCAAGCGCTGCAACCTCAGCCATTGGTGGCGCGATTCAAGGGCTTCAGCAAAATGCCTCGGGGTATCTAAGCCAAATGGGTGTGGCAGTAACAGGGCAAGGCTATTTGGTGACCGATGCGATGTCCGCAGGACTAAAAAATCGACTGGGGCTACAAACAGGGGATAAAGTCATCTCTGTCAATGGACAAAACGTGGGTCAAAACCCAACGCAAGATGCCCAGCTACTACGTCAAGTGCAACAAGCAGGACAAGCCCAAATTCAAGTTCAGCGCGGTGACCAAGTCGTGACAGTACGCCAGTCATTTTGATAAAACATAGTAAAAAGTTACAGACGTCATCGCTACGTGAGACACAAGTCGGTGATATGCGTTAAAAATTGATAAGGTAAATTATGAAATACCCAACCATGCTAAAGCCACTATTTTTGAGCACGACACTGGCTATGAGTATCAGTTTGCTGAGCAGTGGTCTGTCAGCTGCCCATGCAGCCACTGGCTATAAAGTGCATTTGCAAGACGCTGATATCAAGGCGTTTATCGACCAAATTGCCACTATCACGCAAAAGAACTTTGTGTTAGACCCACGTATTAATGGCAATGTGACGGTAATTTCAAACAAACCCTTATCCCGTCAAGAAGTGTATGACTTGTTTTTAGCCGTGATGAAAGTCAATGGCATTGTAGCGATTGATCGCGGGCTGACCACAGAGCTGGTCCCTGATACTGTTGCCAAGCAAGCAGGGGTGGATGTGGACTTACGGGGTAATACTGCAGGTAGTCAAATGGCGACCCGCATCTATTATCTCACCAACACCAATGCCAATGATATCTTAAACGTCATCCGTCCGATGATGCCGCCGTATGCCAATGCCGCTGTGGTGCCAAATGTCAATGCCATTATCCTCTCTGACCGCGCCGACAGCCTCAATCAATATGCAAAATTGATTAGCGATCTTGATAGCAATATGAATGACAAGCTGACCATTATTCCGCTGCGTCATGTGGATGCCAAGCGCATGATGGATTTATTAAGCTCACTGACAGGCACGAACGGTGGTACAGCGCCAGCTGCTGCGGGTCAATCAGGGCAGGCTGCTGTGGCATCAACTGGTGGCAGCCTGATCAATATCATTGCCGACCCGATTTCTGATAGGCTGCTCGTCAAAGGTAGTGCCGAGATGACAGCCAAAGTACAGCGAATGGTAGAGCAGTTAGACACCGTGCCGACACAACGTCTCAGTGGGCTTCGCGTGTTTCGTTTAAAATATGCCAGTGCCACCCATATTGCAGAAATGCTACGCGGACTGCTTGCCTATCAATCCATCAATAGCTCAGGTGACCAAACCACCTTGCAAGCAAGCTCAATGTTTCAATCTAGTAGCGATACCAGTAATAACAGCGCAGCGAATACCACCAATACTGCAGCGTCACCGACAGGCTCACCGCTAAATACCTCCTCCACTAGCAACACAACGACTGCGCAAAACAGCGGCTATCAAGGTCGACCTTTTAGCATTATCGCTGACCAAACCCAAAACTCCGTCATCGTCAATGCTAACCCAGAGTTAATGGTAGAAATCGAAAATGCTATTAATGAGCTAGATACCCGCCGTGACCAAGTGTTGATTCAAGCAGCGATTATGGAAATCTCAGGCAATGATACCCAGCAACTTGGCGTGCAATGGGCAATGGGCAATGCCAATAGCGGCGTAGGGGTAATTAACTTCAATAACATCGGCGCCTCTGCAGTAGGGCTGGCATCTGAGATATTAAGCAAAACCCCAGGTACGGCGGCAGCCTCCGTGGCAGGCGCGCTGTTGGGGATTGGCACTAGTAAAACCGATAGTAACGGTAATCGTGAGTTTTATGGCGCGATTTTGCAAGCCATCAATAAAACCAACAACGCCAATCTGTTATCCATGCCCTCTATTTTGACGTTGGATAACGAAAAAGCCAATATTTTGGTAGGGCAGAACGTGCCATTTGTGACCGGCTCTTACACCACGGCAAGTAACTCATCAACCACGCCGTTTCAAACCGTGAGCCGTCAAGATGTCGGTATCAATCTCAATGTCATTCCGCATATTGGTGATAATGGTTCAGTGCGACTTGAGATTTCGCAGGAAGTGTCCTCCATTGTCGATGGCACCCTCAATAACGTGAGCGGTGTCGTCACCAACAAGAATTTAATCAAAACCACTATTTTAGCGGATAACCAACAAACCGTGGCATTGGGTGGGTTGATGCGGGATAACAGCACGTATGGTCAGCAAAAAGTCCCAGGATTGGGTGATGCGCCGATTCTTGGTAATTTATTTCGCTCAAAAAGCAAAAACTCGGACAAAACCAATCTGATTGTATTTTTACAGCCGACGATTTTGCGTAATGGTAGCGCGGTGGCAAGCGTGACCGAAAAAAGCTTAGACGGTATTCGTACCATGCAACTGGTAATTGATAAAAACGGCACGCTCAAACAAATCCCACTTAATATCAATGCCATGTTCCCCAATACCAATAGGGTGCAAAATGGCGTCAAATTGCCAACAGACGACTTGGTTACCCCAGCCGAGCAAAGCTTATCAAACACGCCAAGAGTGTATGCCAATGGTGTCGATATCGTCACGCCCGTGTCATCAAACGTGTCTCGCACAGGCAGTTCATCGACCACAACTGTCACTCGCCCAGCGAACAGTACCGTTACTCAAGCGACCATCACCCAATCTACCGTTACCCAATCTACAGGGCAGACAGGGCAGGGCGCAAAAATGGCTCAAACGCCTGTGGTGATTGCGACCCCGCCTGCGGTGCAGACCATCACCGTGACAAATCCCTAAAAATGTCCCATAATGCCAAGCATAATGATAATATTGAATACCCCTTAGGAGTAGGAGACTTGCATGGACAATTATCAAACTAATGCAGTGAATACGATGAACCTTACCGACAACTCGCAAGGCACTTCATGGCAACTCATTGGGCTGTCACCAGCGTTGGCGGATTTAACTATAGATATTGATAAAAGCTTAAGCATCGGACGTAGCGATAGCAATAATTTGGTATTAGCAACCTCACAAATCTCTCGCCAACACGCCAAGATTAACTGTATTGGTGAGCAGTTGTATGTGCAAGACCTAGGCTCAAGCAATGGTACCTTTGTCAATGGTGAGCGTATCGGTACAGACGCGCATGCTTTGCAAGCCACTGATGAACTTGCCTTTGCTGACTTGGTATTTTTGGTGGTAAATGCCCCAGTCGACGCACTGGATGGTGATAGTTTTCTCAATAGTTTACAAGACATTGAAAGCTTTACACCCACCACTGACATTCATACCCAAACTGAATCGACTCCATCGGTTGAGCCCATATCAGCGAACGCTGCAGCCAACGCCGCGCCTGTGATAGATGTCGTTACCACGCAAGATTTTTTACCTAGCGAGCAGCTGAGCAACACTCACGTCGAACAATCCGTACCTTCTACACCGACAACAACAGTCGATGTAGCAAGCATTGATAATCCCACATCACCGCTACTTAATACACCGGCTCAGCCGCCTGTCATCACTGAGGCAGTAGCAGTATCATCACAGCCCGTTGTCTCACCCGTTCAGCCAGCGCAACCATCGCCAGTTAGCACAGTAGACACTGATGCAATGAAACCTACGCCAATGAAAAGTGAGCCAACAAAACCTACGGCAAAGAAAAACGCCACAGTCGCAATCATGATTGTGGTAATCATTGCGCTGATTATTGCATCCGTGTTGTTGATGTATTAGGGTTTAGGTAGCAAATAAGCGGCGCAAGGCGCCTAAAATGCGGATTTGAATCATTAAATTTTCGTTTTAGCAAAAAAAATGAAAAAAAACTAAAAAAACGCTTGCAAGATTAAAAATATTTGCTAAAATGCTCACCACTTTCAAGCGATACGCCGGCTTAGCTCAGTTGGTAGAGCAACTGACTTGTAATCAGTAGGTCGCCAGTTCGACTCCGGCAGCCGGCACCATCCTTTAACACATCGTGTTAAGCGTACCTTGAAAGACAACTATGGTGGGGTTCCCGAGCGGTCAAAGGGGACGGACTGTAAATCCGTTGCGAGAGCTTCGAAGGTTCGAATCCTTCCCCCACCACCATTTGCCTGCTATTGTTATCTGAATATTCCCTAATCACGTTAACAGTAAGTCCAGTATGCTTGGGCGGGTCGCATTGCGGGTGTAGTTTAGTGGTAGAACCTCAGCCTTCCAAGCTGATGGTGCGGGTTCGATTCCCGCCACCCGCTCCATTATTCTAAACCAAAGTTTTGCTCATATAGCTCAGAGGTAGAGCACTCCCTTGGTAAGGGAGAGGTCCCGAGTTCAACTCTCGGTATGAGCTCCAGTTTTATAGAAAATACATTGAGATAAACTAAAAAATAGTTAAGGCAGCACAGATGTGTTGCCTTTTGTTTTAGCAATAACAAAAAAGTTTACCCATAAAGATGAAGGCTATGGAAAAAACTTGAAATTTATGTTAAATTTGCTATTTTAGTGACCTAGCAACACTCAAATTGGCAACACCAGCACTGGCAATACAGATACACCAGTTGGTTTATAGCTTTGAGCTAGGGTATTGCTAACAGTTTAACAATGATCAGAGGATTAAATTATGGCAAAGGCCAAGTTTGAACGTACTAAACCACACGTTAAC
>NZ_DALZPW010000015.1:0-33906 GCF_032017425.1 Moraxella sp. CTOTU47618
TATTCTTCTACTTTATGTGGATTTGTGGTAGTTTTTAATTTCTTTTACTATAGTATAACCATCGCATTTTGCACGTATTTGATGATTTTTGATGAGGCTAGGGTGTTTGTAATCTTTGTACTTGCGTTAGTCTGTTATGGCTTAACTACCGTCTATTTGATGTGGGCAGTTACGCAACAAAAGCCCATCCGTAAAGGCATGGTGCTTGGGCAATTGCTGATTGGGTTATTGGGTCATGCGGTGGTGTTATATCCTGATATCATTACCCAAGGGGGGCTAAACTTTAATATTTTTAATGTCGTGTCGTTGACGACATTGTTTATGCTGTTATTTTATTGGGGATTTTGTCTTTACCGCCAAATTTTGCCGCTTGGGATTTTGGCAACGCCGTTGGCATTTTTGGGCATGATGATTGGTTTTTTTGGCGATGCACCGTATCACCCGCTATCAACCATCAGTCCTATCTTACAAGCTCATATCATTATGTCTTTGGCTGCCTATTCGGTACTATTTATGGCAGCGATTGCCGCGATTATGCTGCGGCTACAAATCAGCGAACTCAAACGTCAAACCTTTCACCGTGTCTGGGTCGATAAACTACCTTCACTCCAAAGCATGGAAGCCTTGCTGTTTGATATGATTACTGTGGGTTTTCTGCTATTGTCGATTTCGCTGTTGCTGGGCTTTATTGATACGACCAATTTACTGGCGCAGCATTTGGTACACAAGACTGTGTTTAGTCTGTTGTCTTGGCTGGTATTTGGGGCGTTATTGGTTGGACATTGGCGCTTTGGCTGGCGAGGTCAACGCGCGGCTAATATGACGCTATATGGTGTGATTTTGCTTGGCTTGGCGTTTATCGGGACGAAGTTTGTGTTGGAGCTGATTTTAAACAAATAAAAACCCCAATTTTATCGCTAAAACTGGGGTAAAATGCCGCTTAACTAAGTGATAAGTAAGCGGCTAAATTAAATAACTAGCAATTAGTTAGCCAATTTTGATTGTACGTAGCTGATAGCACTTTGCACCGTGGTCAATTGTGCGCTGTCTTCATCAGGAATGGTAATACCAAATTCGTTTTCAAAAGACATCACTAATTCAACAAGGTCAAGTGAGTCTGCACCGAGGTCATCCATGAATGAAGATTCATTTTTGATGTCTTCTGCATTCACGCCTAATTGTTCAGCTACTGCTGCTTTTACTTTTTGTTCTATTTCGTTACTCATGCTTCTCTCCTTGCATTGGGGTATATGATATATCGAGTAAACTACATATTAGAGCATATTATCATGCTCATTGCCTATTTCAAAATAAAATAATGCAACCTGTTACTATTTCAAAAACTGTATTTTAAGTTCAAAAACTGCATTTTAAGGCTCGTTAGGTTGGTGTTTGGCAGGCTAAACCATTTACATGTACATGCCGCCATTGACGTCAAGCACGGTGCCGGTAATATAACCTGCTTCTTCACTTGCCAAGAAATTTACTGCAGCGGCGATGTCTTCAGGTTTGCCAAGTCTGGCTAGCGGAACGGCATTAAGCATGGATTTAATCAATGCTTCATCAAGCTCGCTGGTCATGTCGGTGTCGATAAAGCCTGGTGCCACGCAGTTGACCGTGATTTGGCGTGACCCAATCTCCCGAGCGAGTGAGCGGGTAAACCCTTCAATGCCTGCTTTGCTTGCCGTATAGTTGGTTTGTCCGGCATTGCCCATCGCAGCGACTACTGAGGTGATATTAATAATGCGACCTTGCCGCGCTTTCATCATGCCTTTTATGGCGCGTTTACTAGTGCGAAACACCGAGGTCAAATTCACGTCGAGTACGCGCTCCCAGGCATTGTCATCCATTCGCATGAGCAGACCATCTTGGGTAATACCGGCATTGTTGACTAGTACCTGTACATTGCCAAATTCTTTTTCAATGCTATCAAATAACTGGTTGATTTGCTCGGCATCTTGCACATTGAGCACGCGACCTGCGCCCCCCAATTCTTGTAGGTAATCATTGACTGCCGCTGCACCTTTTTCACTGGTAGCAGTGCCGATGACAAGATAGCCTTCATTTGCTAGACGTTTGGCGATTGCTTGACCAATTCCACGGCTAGCGCCTGTCACTAATGCAATACGTTGAGTCATATACTTCCTTGGTTTTTTTATTGGGCTGATAATTGTTGTTTTATATTATCTAGTTTGGCCACTGTATCGGTTGCTAGTGTGGTAATTTTCTGCGCTTGGCGTTTGGCTAGTCCTGTCAGCACACTACCGCTACCACATTCGATTTGTAAGCTGATTTGCGCGTCTGCTAAATTATTCTCAATAGTCGACCATAGCACGGGCATATTGAGCTGCTCAATCAACGCTTGTTTGATTGCGGTCACATCGGTTTCTACCCGCGCATGGCGATTTTGTATCACGGGAATACTGGGCGGGTTAAATGTAACGGTTTCTAATTCTGCGGCAAGCTTATCGGTGGCAGGCGTCATCAGCTGACAATGTGAGGGTACACTGACTTTTAGCGGCATGCTTTTTTTACCGAGTGAAGCAATTTTCTCTGACGCTAAATCCACGCCTGCCACATTGCCTGCAATCACCACTTGCCCTGGCGCGTTAAAATTGGCTGGGCTGACCACTGCCTGCGCATGCGCCGCTACCACAGCATCACATATTTGTTGTACATCTTCATCAGGCAGACCTAAAATCGCCGCCATTTTGCCTGTTTGTGATTGCATGGCGGCGCTCATATACTGGCCACGATGATGCACCAGCTTTACCGCATCTGCCAAACTCAACACCCCAGCGGCACACAGCGCACTGTATTCACCCAGTGAATGCCCGGCAACATATGCCGGCTGTAAATCAAGCTCATCGCGCAGCACCCGCCAAATTGCCATACTAGCGGTCAATAGTGCAGGTTGGGTATACGCAGTATCATCTAAAGACGCGGCACCTGACGCCCCTTGGCATATCGCCCACAAGTCAAACCCAAGCGCTTTTGAGGCTTCATCAAACGTTGCTTTGACAGTAGGATACTGGGCTGCCCAATCGTTTAGCATGCCCACACTCTGCGAGCCTTGTCCTGGAAAAATCACAGCATATTTCATAGATGCAGCATTTTGTGATGAAGTGGCTGGTTGATCTGCGCTGGCTTGGCTTTGCATTGGGTTATCCATAATGTCCTAACTTATTATATTGTACTGCTTTATTTGTACTGCTTATGTTGTATTGCGTCTACTAGACCGCTAAAAAATACGGTTAAAAAAATTTGCTTAGGCGATTTTTTGGTCGATTACTTTACCAAAAGTTATCAGCAAAATCAAAATGGGTCAGTAGCTTGGATTGACGTTATAGTCTTATCAAACTTGGCTGGCAATAATATAACTTACTATCCAGCAAACAGGCAAAAGTAAACCAGCAAATTTATTTGTACAATTGTACTCTGATTATTATGGCATATTGAAAAAAAAATTCTAGCTTTTTCTTGCGGGTATTTTTACATAAAAAACAAATAAAAAAAGGCTGATGAATCATCATCAGCCTTTTTGGTGCTTAGCCAATGCATACTAAGCTATGTCAAAGCACTGCATTTTGCGTTAATTATTCAGCAACGGCTGCTACTTTGAACAATTGACGACCACGGTAAAAACCGTCTTTGGTCGCATGGTGACGGATGTGTTTTTCACCGGTAGTTGCATCTACAGCAACAGCATTGATTGTGATGCGGTCGTGTGAACGACGCATATCACGGCGTGAACGGCTTTTACGGTTTTGTTGAACAGCCATGAGGTTAGCTCCTGTGCTTCTCGCTATTAAAACATCGTTCCCTTAACCTCATTACATCATCATGCAAACAACTTGATATCGATATTTGGCATGGATATAAGGCAAACTATTGGAACAGATAATCAGATAAATTTATAAACGCCATATTATACGTAAAAAAACCTATTTAGCAAAGCCTTAACCGACATTTAGTGGCAAGTTTTTGTTAATACCTGTATGACGGCGTATGTAATGGCGTGGTTGTTATTAGCTTTTTAGGCTTGCCAGTACCGCAAACGGATTTTCTTTTTCTGCCACTGCCTCTGGCAACTCGCCTACCTCAGTGACTGCCATTTCGCAGTCATCATGCTTGGGCGCTAATGGCAAATCAACCAATAACTCATCTTCAATCATTGGTAATAGCCACAGTTTATTGTCATCCGTTAGCTCATCAATCAGAATAATTTCTGTGCCTTCATCAAGCAATGCGACGTGATTTTCATCTTCAAGCAGTGCAAGCTCACTATCGACATCCAGACTCACTGCGACGGGGTCTAGGCAGCGCTGGCAAGTTTGCCAAAGCACGCCCGTGGTGTGTAGTTGCCAAAATACCACGTCCCCTTTTTTCTGAATATCTAATATCACATCCAGTGGCTGATCGTTGTCATGATGTTCATCACCCAAGGCATAGATACGTGGCAAATCCTTGAGACTCACCTTGCCTTCCCAGTGATAATGGTTGTCATTGTTATGCTCCCAACGTGCTAGATCAATAAACTTGACCAAGCTGGCACTAGAGCCAATCTCACTGGTGGTGTTATTGGCGGTTTTGGATGAGGCAGTTGTTGGTACATCTTGCGATGATTGTGCTAGTACGTTTGATAAAGAATGTAGCGTCATTTCACCGCTCCTTTCAGTTATGTTGCGTTACAGTATAAAGCATACTGACGTCCATTGCATGGTAGCATGTTGTAGGCGTGATTTCCTAGTCGATGTGGGCTGTTAAATTGTATAATAGCAATTTTTATCGACCCTACTTTTGCTATGTCCACACACCTATCGCCACTATCCGCACAAATATCACCACCAACCCTTGCTATTTTTCCCTTTATGACGCTGCCTTTTGTTAGCCAATTCGCGGTGGTGCCTGTGTTAGCCAATGATATTGACACAACTGTGATTGACCAAAAAAGTGCGAATTTAGCATTAAGGGTTAATTTTGTCCCCGTACTAGCCAGTATATCAAAGACAAAAAATCGCCCTTTGACTGACTATCAATGGGTATCGGTGGAAGCATTACAAGTGCAATGGCTAATGGGTTGGTTCAAACGGTGGTTTTGCCATCGTGATACGATTTTGGTCAAAGGCGAGCATGAGCCTGAATATTTTGCCGCGACCGATACCGAGCCTGCCAAAATTGTGTTTGCGCATGGCTTTTTTGCCAGTGCCTTGCATGAAATTAGCCATTGGTGTATGGCAGGTCAAAAACGCCGATTGCTCAATGACTTTGGCTATTGGTATGCCCCCGACGGACGTAATCAGCAGCAGCAGCAACAGTTCGAACAAGTAGAAATCCTGCCGCAAGCGATTGAATGTTTATTGACGCTGGCTTGCAACAAACCCTTTAGCGTGTCTAAAGATAATTTGTTTGCCGATTTTGATACCAGTCAGAGCACTTTTGCAGCCGATGTACAAGCCCAAGCGGTGAAGTTTTGGCAAACGGGGCAAAAACTGTCAACCGATGCCAAAGTGTTGCTAAGCCAGTTAACCAAACTGCGCCCGCTACCATTGACCTCGTTTGATATCTCTCACAATTTTATCAAAGCGAATTAAATCAATAAAAAAGGCAGTCATTGAACGCTGCCTTTTTTATTAGGGATAAAAAATTAGTCTTCTTTATATTTGTCATGACAGGATTTACAGCTAGCGCCCAAATCGCCAAATTGGGTTTTAATGCCATCGACACTGGTTGCAGTTGCAGCGGCGGCATTAAGGGCACTGGCAGCGGTTTTAAATTTATCAATCTGCTGTTGGAACCCTGCAGCATCGCGCCAAATTTCATCTTTTGCTTCACCGCCTTTGGCTGTCTCTGGATAATGCACCCAAGGATTTTGGTTAAGTTTCTCGGCGGCGGCTTTGACTTGCGCGGCATCAAATTTGCTTGGATCTTTAACCATCGCACCAATGGTCTGGTTGGTTTTTTTCCAATCTTTCATGATTCTTTCACGCGCTTTTTTGTGGTCTTCTGGCGTCATGTTAGGGTCAACTGCCGTGGTCGACGTCGTTGTGGTACTTACCGTAGCGGTTGCCGTTGCACCATTGGCGCTAGCGGTAACTGTGGTAGCTGGCGCTGAAGCAGTAGTGGTGGTGGTGGTTTCTGTTTTTTTATTACAGCCTACCAGCGCCATCGCAACGATAAATGGGGTGGCAAATTTTAATGCAGTCGACATCGTCCTTTCCTTCCATGTTTTTGGTTTATATTGGTTTAATAATGAATGTTATTATCAGAGTGTGGATTAATCATCTCTAAGGATTTTAACAATTATTGGCAAAAAAATTATTATGATTTGGTAACTAAGCCTAACCACTGTGCCTAACCACTATGTGAGATAGGGTGTGGTTTTTTGATTAAGTGCTTTGTAGTTTGATTGCTTTGCCTTGGGCTTTGATGGGCTTACCTTGTAGGACGGCTTGGGCGATTTTGATATGTTTAGGGTCATGAAAACCTGTGATGTGATACAAGGTTAGACCGTCAGCATTGTAGATGGTCATGCTATCGGTAGTGGGCTCAATGCTATCGCTGGGCAATAATTGATAGCTTGTGACGTTAGCACCTTGGTGATGGCTAAAACCCTGTTGGGTCAGTCGCAGCTCACCCCCTGTTAAAGTAGGCACCTCTTTTTTTCGGTTGAATAATTGCCACGCAACACCTGCGATGATGGCTAGTAAAATCATCAGCGAGCCGATGGCGACTGAGAGCATTTTAAATGCCATCAATAGCCCTACCCCGGCAATGGCGATACCCACCCAAAGTATTTGGGTCAATATGGTAGGTGTCATCGCTTGACTTTGCAAACCAATGGTAACGCCTGTCTCGGTGACTTTTAACATAATCATCTCTATGACAATTAAAGGGGCGTATGTGCTACACCCTTACTAGTCTAGCTTGTTTTGTTAGGCTGTTTTACCAACCTAGCACCGCTTGTTGTTCAGCAATCAGCTGTTTGATGCCTTCTTCGGCAATTGCTAGCATTTCATCCACTTGCGCACGGGTAAACGGTTTTTCTTCGGCAGTGCCTTGAATCTCGATAAACTCGCCTTTTTGCGTCATCACAACGTTAAGATCTGTGTCACAGCTTGAGTCTTCGCTATAGTTCAAATCCAACAGTACTTCACCGTTTTTGATGCCCACAGAGACCGCTGCTACCAAGCCTACCAAAGGATCGGCTTTGAGTTTTTTGGCGGCTTGCAATTTTTCTAACGCATCGACCAATGCCACAGCCGCACCGGTGATACTGGCAGTACGGGTACCGCCATCGGCTTGCAGCACGTCACAGTCGATATGGATGGTATTTTCCCCAAGCTTTTCAAGATCGACCATCGCCCGTAAGCTACGACCAATCAACCGCTGAATCTCTTGGGTACGACCTGATTGCTTACCTTTGGCGGCTTCGCGTTGGGTACGCTCGTGGGTCGCGCGTGGCAACATACCGTATTCAGCGGTAATCCAGCCTTTACCTGTGCCTTTGAGCCAGCGCGGTACTTGGGTTTCGATACTGGCGGTGCATAGCACTTTGGTATCACCATAGCTGACCAGTACGGCGCCTTCGGCATGTTTGGTAAAGTTACGCACAAAACTAATTGGGCGAAGTTGGTTGTTTTCACGATTATCGATACGCATAAGATTCCCTAAAAGACCGCCTTGACGGTTTGGTAGATAGTTTTTAAGCAATGGGCAAAAATTACAGTGGTTTTATGCTACCTTGCCAACCCAGTTTTAGCAAGACAATTCCGTCGGCAACATGGCAGGTTGCTATTCAAGCCCTTCGCGCTTACGTAGCTCTTTACGTAAAATTTTACCAACATTGGACTTGGGTAGACTATCGACAAATTCGACATAGCGTGGGCGTTTATAGCCACTTAAATGCTGTTTACCAAACGCCAGTAGCTGCTCAGCAGTGACGCGGTTGTGTTTTCTGACCACGAATATTTTAGGCTCTTCCCCGCGCGTCGCGCTTGGTACGCCAATCGCCACACACTCGAGCACATCGGCATGCTCAAGCATCACCGACTCAATCTCATTTGGGTAGACATTAAATCCTGACACCACAATCATGTCTTTTTTACGGTCAACGATTTTAATAAAACCGCGCTCATCAATGATGCCGATATCGCCTGTACGCAAATAGCCTGTTGCGGTAAACGCATTAGCAGTCTC
This sequence comes from Moraxella sp. CTOTU47618, assembly GCF_032017425.1. Lineage (NCBI taxonomy): Bacteria > Pseudomonadati > Pseudomonadota > Gammaproteobacteria > Moraxellales > Moraxellaceae > Moraxella > Moraxella sp. CTOTU47618. Next base: position 8,200 of record NZ_DALZPW010000015.1, read on the forward strand.
GACAGGTAGATTGCGATACCCCACCATCACTTGCGGGCCTTTGACGGCGATTTCTCCGCGTTCGCCAATGCGCACAGGTTGGTCGTTGTTGTCCAATAAGATGATGTCAGTGGCTGGGGTTGGTAGCCCGACTTTGTTGGTAAATTCTGCGATAGTTAACGGATTAAAGGTAATCACAGGCGCGGTTTCTGAGAGCCCATACCCTTCGATAATCGGTAACCCTGTGATGGTGTGCCATTTTTTGGCAACGCTAGGTTGGATTGCCATGCCGCCGCCAATGGTGGCTTTGAGTTGGGAAAAATCGAGCCTTCGAAATTCAGGATGCTGTATCAAGGCGCTAAATAGCGTATTGACCCCCAAAATAAAATGCGGCGGTGTACGCCTTAGCGTATTGACCAGTTCATTGATATCACGTGGATTGGGCACGAGCCTTGATGCAAACCCACGATACAAAATAAAAACACAGCAAATGGTGAATGAAAATACATGATACAGTGGCAACGACGCCAAAATAATATCTTCCTGCCCTTCTTCATCATACGCGCTGCGAATCAAAGCATCGATTTGCAGCAAATTGGCAATCACATTGCCATGACTGAGCATCGCGCCTTTTGCCGTCCCTGTGGTACCACCGGTATATTGAATTAATACGATATTCGATAACGTGAGAGTTGGCCGTTGATAAGCCTTGCTAGCGCCCGCTAATAAATGACTAAAATAAATCCAATTACCTTTTGGCGGCAAATCGGTGGTCGCTGAGACCAGATTGATTAATGCACCTCTGAGCTTACTTTTCAAATCACCCAACCGACAGATGATTAAATGATGTAAATCGCGGTTAAGGTTATCGGCAATGTCTTTGTAGGTATAAATAAATTTATCTAGTATAAACAACGCCTTGATATCGGCATCATCCATTTGGTGCTCAAGCTCGCGACTGGTGTAGGAAGGATTCATACTCACCAGCACCATGCCAGCACGGATGACGCCAAGGGTAATCACAGGATATTGCAAAATATTGGGCAACATCACGCCAATAGCATCGCCGACCTTGAGCCCTAACTGCTGTAAATAAATGGTAACTTTTAGACTCAGTTTATCGAGTTGCTCGTAAGTAATCTCTTGCTCATCGCAGTAATACGCCACTTGCCGCGCATGTTTGGCAAACCCCGCTTCTAAGATGTCAATCAGCGACGTTTGTTCATCTGGCATATCGATGGTACTACAAATATTATAGCGCTCGTAGCTAATCAGCCACGGTTGCTGATTTTCTTCCCATTCATACATCTCATGCATCGGGCGGTCATTGATTGGTGTAATAGCGTCATCCATAAACTCAGTATTGCTCATAACAGCCTATTGGTATCCCCAATTTTATAAGGTTAGTTGGGCGCGATGCAATAAAAAACCCAACTAATCTGATATAGAAAAGCTGGGTTTTGGCAACAAGCGTTAGCTTACTTTTTTTCTTCAAGTTTACGCAGTTCTTTACGCAGGATTTTGCCAACGTTTGATTTTGGCAATTCATCCACAAACTCAACTTTACGCGGACGTTTATAACCCGTTAACTCGCTTCGCGCATATTGCAGCAACTCTTCCTCGGTGAGGCTTGGGTCTTTACGTACCACAAACGCTTTTGGTACTTCACCGCTTTTTTCGCTCGGCACCCCAATCACCCCGACTTCCAACACTTTAGGATGCGCCGCTAGCACTTCTTCAACTTCGTTTGGATACACATTAAATCCTGATACCAAAATCATGTCTTTTTTACGGTCAACGATTTTGAAATAGCCTTGCTCATCAATGACAGCGATGTCACCGGTTTTGAAATAACCGTCTGCTGTCATTACTTCTGTAGTGGCTTCAGGACGCTGCCAGTAGCCTTTCATCACTTGTGGACCTTTAACTGCAATCTCACCACGCTCACCTGCTGCGACTTCATTGCCGTTGTCATCGAGCAGTTTGATATCGGTGTTGGGCATCGGAATACCGATTTTGGCGCTAAATTGCTCTTGTGCCAAGGGGTTTAGGGTGGCAACGGGTGAGGTTTCGGACAAGCCGTAGCCTTCTAGGATATTGGTACCTGTAATACGTTTCCACTCTTCAGCGGTTGAAGGTAATACCGACATACCACCGCCTAGCGACAAACGCAATTTGCTGTGGTCTAATGCGCGAAAACCAGTGTGGTGCGCCAAGCCATTAAATAACGTGTTCACCGCTGGGAAGAAGACTGGCTTATATTTTGCTAATTCTTTAACAAAACTGTCCATGTCGCGGGGGTTTGGAATCAATACACCCGTAAAGCCCATGTTCATACCTAGTAGCGCACAGGCGGTAAATGAGAAAATATGATAGAGCGGTAAGGCAATGACGACGTACTCACCCACCATTTGATTGGGGAACACTTGTCTGGCGAACTCTTGGCACTGTAGCATATTGGATACCAAGTTGTTGTGGGTAAGCATCGCACCTTTGGCAACCCCTGTCGTGCCGCCAGTGTACTGTAGTACCGCAATATCACTGCCCTTGATACCTTCTGGGCGCTGATAGCGACTGGCAGACGCTTGCTTGATAACACTCTTAAAGGTCACATGCCCGTCAATTTGCCAAGCTGGAATGGCTTTTTTGACATACTTGACCACGGTATTGACTAGCATACCTTTAAACGTACCCATCAAATCACCGATTGAACAGACGATAACGTGATCAACCATTTTTTTGCCGATATCTTGATAGGTCTTGGCAAAGTTTTCAACGATGAATAACGCTTTGGCTTGCGAGTCTTCTAACTGATGCGCTAATTCATGAGCGGTGTATAAGGGATTGACATTAACTAAGATAAAACCTGCGCGAATGATACCAATCATACACACTGGGTATTGCAGGATATTTGGCATCATAACCGCAACGGTATCGCCTTTTTGTAGACCCAATCCCTGCAAATACGCCGCGATTTGGCGGCTATAAGTATCTAGCTGACGATAGGTCATGCTACTACCCATACACACAAAGGCATCACTATTATTGAATTGTTCGAAATTCTTTTCAAAAACATTCATTAGGTTAACTTCGTCACTGGGCATTTGCATGTTATAGTTCATGCCGTAATGCTCGTAAGTCTTTAACCAAGGTTTCTCATGATGATCGGTAAGCTTTGGCGCATGTGGCTGCGCTTCGATAGTATCGATGGGAGTATCGATGGGAGTATCGATAGGCGCATTGTATTGGGCATTGTTGTCAGGGGTTTGAGCTGAGGTGGTTGATTCATTCATGAGAAATGTTTTCCTTAGGTATGCGGTCTATCAGCGAATAGCATATTGATAATTAAAAGAATTTTTATAAAAAGGTCAATCCCACTACTAAAAATTATATTAAAAATCGCGGCCAAATGTACTATTAACATACTAAATATTTACTCAATTCTCAAGCCTATTCTCTGTACTTATGGGATGATAAAAATGATTTCGCGTCGAAATAGTTATCCGTTATTTGACCGTTAAAGCGGCTACAGTGTCCAGTTATCTTTAAAAGGCGTTTTTGCGACACATTTTGACGTGTAAAACTGGGCAAATTTGCCATCTCATGGATTAGCACTTGTTTTTCTACTCTCAAGCTTTATGATATTTTCTCATACTTCTTATTTCTCTTTTGCACTTTCTTTTTTTTGCACTTTCTTTTATTTTTTGTCATTGATTAAGTAACCATTATGTCTGATACCCTTGTAGCAAAAATTACCAAACCAAACGATTTGAACAACCCCACTCGCTCAGTCGCTGAATTTACCGAAAACGCGTATCTGAACTACGCGATGTACGTCATCATGGACCGGGCATTGCCACACGTTGCCGACGGGTTAAAACCTGTGCAGCGCCGTATCGTGTATGCGATGAGCGAGCTTGGGCTCAAAAATACTGCCAAACCCAAAAAATCAGCGCGCACTATCGGTGACGTTATTGGTAAATACCATCCGCATGGCGACTCCGCCTGTTATGAAGCCATGGTGCTCATGAGCCAACCGTTTAGCTACCGTTATCCACTCATTAGCGGTCAAGGCAATTTCGGCTCGCCCGACGACCCAAAATCCTTCGCTGCGATGCGCTATACCGAAGCCAAGCTATCGGCTTATGCCAATACCTTACTAAACGAGCTTGGTCAAGGCACTGTCGATTGGCAAGACAACTTTGACGGCACCTTGCAAGAACCCGTCACCTTGCCTGCCCGTCTACCGAATATTTTGCTTAACGGCACAACGGGCATTGCAGTCGGTATGGCAACCGATATTCCGCCGCATAACTTGTCTGAAGTGGTCAAAGGCTGTATTGCGCTACTTAAAAAACCCACAATGACGGAAAAAGAGCTGGCAAAGTACATCCCTGCACCCGATTTGCCGACCAAAGCAGAAATCATCACCTCGCCTGAGGATTTGCTACAGCTATATAAAACGGGTCGTGGTAGCTACAAAATGCGCGCTACTTATCATGTCGATGACAAAGAAAAAAACTTAGTCATCATCGATGCGCTACCCTATCAAATCTCCGGCAATAAAATCATTGAGCAAATTGCCAATTTAATTAATGCCAAAAAACTGCCTTGGGTAACAGACATCCATGACGAATCCGACCACCAAAACGCTTGCCGTATCGTGCTTGAGCTGCGCTCTAACCGTGTTGATATCGAGCCGATGATGAGCCATCTGTTTGCCAGTACCGACCTTGAGAGTAATTACCGCGTTAATCTCAACATGATTGGCACCAATGGCAAACCCCAAGTCAAATCACTGCTTACCATCCTCACCGAATGGCTGTCTGTGCGCCGAGATACTGTCACGCGCCGTTTGCAATACCGCTTAGATAAAATCGAGCAGCGCCTGCATATCTTGGCAGGTTTGCTGATTGCCTACCTTCATATTGATGAGGTCATCCGTATCATCCGTGAAGAAGACGACCCAAAAGCAGAATTGATGACGCGCTATGATTTGACCGAAATCCAAGCCAACGCGATTTTGGATATTCGTTTGCGTCAATTGGCACGCCTTGAAGAAATTGAGCTCAAACGTGAACAAAGTGACCTAGAAGCAGAGAAAGCCCAAATCGAAGCATACTTGAACAACCCAGACAAATTGACTGGCTTAATGATTGAAGAGCTCACTGCCGATATGAAAGAGCATGGCGACAAACGCCAATCGCCGATTGTAGAACGCACGGAAGCCACCGCGCTTAAAGAAACTGACCTAGCTCCAAGCGAGCCTGTGACGGTCATCGTGTCAAAATCAGGCTGGATTCGCTCCGCCAAAGGTCACGATGTCGATGCCGCCAATATGAATTACCGTTCGGGCGATGCCTATCTTGCCCATGCGCAAGGCAAATCCAATGAAAAAGTCTATCTCATGGATAACACCGGTCGCAGCTATCGCCTCGATGCCCATACCTTACCCTCTGCGCGGGGGCAAGGCGAGCCGCTTACCAGCCTGCTAAAACCCACGGGCGGAGCAAGTTTTGTCAACGTGCTGATGGGACAAGATGACAGTAAACTTATCATGGCAAGCTCGCAAGGATATGGCTTTATCAACACCTTTGCTGATCTTGATACCAACCAAAAAGCGGGCAAAAATGTGATTAATTTTGATGACGCCTGTAGTTTAATAACCCACCAAATTGGTGAGCAAGATACGCTAGTTGGCGTGGTCAGCTCGGCAGGGCATTTGCTGGTATACCCATTGACTGAGTTACCGATGATGAAAAAAGGTAAAGGCAATAAGCTGATTGATTTAAAAGACGGTGACAGCGTGGTCGCCATCACGACGTTTAGCGAAGGGGATAGTTTGTCATTGGACAGTGGTAAACGAACCTTGACGCTCAAACCGATGGATATTGCCAATTTTATGGGTACACGCGGTCGACGCGGCGCACTCTTGCCAAAAGGGTTTCAAAAAGTGAGTGGGGTTCAAAAAATCTAATGGATAAACAATTAGATTTTGACTATATTCGCTTTGAATGGGACATTAGTAAAAATACTAGTAATCAAACCAAACATGGATTATCCTTTGAATTAGCGATTTATGCGTTCTTTGATGAACAGGGTTTTAGTGAAAGACATCAAATTGTCGATGGTGAACAGCGTTGGCGTACTGTGGGTATGATTGATGGTTGTGTGGTTGTTTTTGTGGGGCATTTGACCCATTATGATGATAAAGATACTGAGGTTGTAAGGATAATTACTGCCCGCAAAGCAACCAAACAAGAAGAGAGAGAATACTATGGCTACCGTTAGCATGACATTTAAAAAAGGGGAACGACCACCTGCATTAACTGCTGAGCAAAAAGCGATGCTTACTCGGTTAAAAGCAATTCCCGATAGTGAGATTGATACCAGTGATGATTGGGGCGATTTGGAAGCCTTAACCATTGAATCAGATAAGCATTTGGTTGAAGACTTTGCTAAAGTCTGCGAAAGCCAACGCCTGAGCATGAATGAGGTGATTAATCAGTTGATGCAGTCGTATGTTAAACAATTTGGCACAGCTTAGTGCTATTTGATAACGTTTAATAGCTGAATACTGTCAATTTTATGCGCGTGCGTGGCACTCCTGCCAAAAAGGTTTCAAAAGGTGAGTAAGATAGAAAAAGTGGTTTGAAGACTTAAATTTTAGTTTATAAAAAAATTTTGGAAAATGTGAGTTTGATTATGGCAAAAAATGTTGTTGAAGCTTTTAACGAATTTTTAAAAGATAAAGTTAATATAGATAAAAGTAAAAGCGATACCGCAAAAGCTAGTAGAGATTGGCTAATTAATAAAATTAATAACTTCCCACAAAATGATTTAAGCTTTCCTTTATTATATGAAGCAAGTCATTTAAATTATGGTTCTTTTGAAAGAAAAACTAAAACACGCCCACTGGATGATATAGATATTATGATTTGTCTTAATGCAGATGGATGGTCATATTTTGAAAATAGTGTAGATGATATTACATTACGACCACCTTCAAATTATTCAGGAAGATTAAACGCTTTTAAAAGTACAGTGCAATGGCAGGAAAACAATCTAAGTTCAACTAGAATTTTAAATAGGTTTATTAAAAACTTAAATACCATTAGTCAATATAGTAAGGCAGAAATTAAAAAAAACGGTGTTGCAACTGTTTTAAAACTTACTTCCTATGATTGGAATTTTGACATAGTTCCATGTTTCAGAACAGCCGTAGATTACTATGATAAAAGTTATTATTTAATTCCAAATGGGAACGGTAACTGGAAAAAAACTGATCCAAGAGTAGATAGGGCAAGACTACAAAGCATTAATCAAGCTTGTAATGGGAAAGTATTAAATGTCATTAGACTTTTTAAGTTTTGGAATCAGATACCCTATAAATCAAAATTATCATCTTCTTATTTATTGGAAACAATGATAAGTAATTACTATCAAGAAATTATTAATCAAGGCTTACAAAATGATGTCACCGTTTATCCAGATATCGAATTTGTAAAGGTTGCAAACTATATTATACAGAATATCTATAATATTGTTTCCGACCCCAAAAATATTGATGGAAATATAAATATTATATCTTACTCAGAACAATTAGCAGTTAAAATTCGTCTAGAAAGAGATTTAGAAAAATCAAGAAATGCTAGAATTTTGGAATCCAATGAGAAACAAGAGGAATCTATAAAATTATGGCGAGAAATTTTTGGTGAACAATTCCCAAATTATGGATAAAAAAATATAATATGACTAATATTGCCGAAAATCAAAATAAAGATAAAAATATCAATAAGCTAAAAGCACAACGACAAGCATATTCTGAAGTAAAATTTTTAATGATAATAAGTCTTATCATTGGAGTAGTTGTACCATGTATAGTTTCATTTTTTACGTTTTTTATGAATAGTAATTATTTTTCATCTTTAATAGGATTTCAAAAACAAGATTTAGGGTATTTTTCTGCCCTAATTGGGATTATATCCACATTCTTTATTGAGTTATTGAGTAGGATTATTTTTTCTAATAAGGAACAAGCAGCTAAGATTCAGGAATGTTTTGATACAGATGTTTTTGATTTAGATTGGGATAATGTCGTTGTGGGAAGTCGTCCAGATATAGGAATAATTGCTGAAAAAAGTAGTAAATTTGATAGAAAAAATCCTAACTATACTGGTTTTTATGACTGGTATACTCCTAAAGCTGCAAATTATACCTATCCACATTCTATTGTATTATGTCAGCAACAAAATCTTTGCTGGGATAACTATTTAAGAAAACCACTCATTTATTATAGTTTTTTATCCTGTATAGGTATTATTTTATTTATAATTATTTTAGGAACAGTTAATAATACAAATTTTAGAGACTTCTTAACTAATATTTTATCGCTTTTAATTCCAGTTATTCTATATTTTTATAAATTAATAATAGAGCATAAAGATTCTATAAATGAGAATGAAAGGCTACAAACAATAAATGAACAGATGAGAGAAGATATTAGAAATAACTCATCTAATGATGAAATAATTGCTAGATGCAGAATGATGCAATCATCTATTTACTCTTATAGGAAAAATGCTAGACCAATACCAAATTGGTTTCATAAAAAAACTAAAAACAAGCAAGAAAATATTTCTAATATTAGGGTAGAAGACTTTATCGAATCTTAAATATGTTAACAATAAAACTTCTTAATTTATAGAATAATAATATCCTCAGCTACTTTCAAGCTTCAAAGCTTTGGATAAACAATTTCATTGGCTAGAGCGATTTTCATACACTATTTCAATAATAATCCCGTGATAAATCAACACAAAAACCGCCTTTAACCGTTGGTAGAAAATCGCTATGCTCTGCCAACTTTTCAATCAAAATCAAACTTTATGTACGACTCCGTATTCCAAGACATCAAAACCCATATCGTTAGCTACACAGGCTTAGAGCGAGATGCCCTACATATTTATGTCGGTATTGGGGTATTTCTTATCACAAGTCTAGTTTTTAAAAATCACCGCTACCGCTGGTTTATCGCCTTATTCACGGTGATTGCTGCTGCCAGCATGGGTGAAGTGCTAGACAGACATGACCAGCTTATAATCGACAAGCATTGGTACTGGCAAGGCAGTGTGCATGATATAGTGAACACCTGCTTTTTCCCGACCCTTTTTACCTTGATACTTACCTTTACCCATTTTTTTGAGCGAAACTTTGAGCGAAACATCGCCCAAGCTCATGGTTCAAAACGTTAATTGGCTATCAACTTTTAGCAAACTTTTGGTTCAATCTTGGCAAACTCAGCGATTCGGGGTAAAGTAACCTCATTTTTCACAGTATTTCTAACACCCCAGTACTTTTAAAATCAGAGTGTTTTTAAAATCCCGGTACTTTTAAAATCACAGTATTTTAAAATTAGTTCTCTCGCATATATGGACAGCCAACCCCTTATGAATCCGCAATTACAGCTTTTGCATCCTTATCCGTTTGCCAAGATGGCAACCTTGCTACAAGGCATCACGCCAAACCCAGACTATGCCCCGATTAAACTGGGTATCGGTGAACCGCAGCACACGCCGCCACAGTTTGTGTTAGATGTCATCAAAGACAATCTGACTAAAATCCAAAACTACCCCACCACCAACGGTTTGCCCGAGCTGCGCCAAGCGATTGCCGATTGGGTACAGCGCCGTTTTCAGGTCAAACAATTAAATGCCGACACCCAAGTGCTACCGGTGATGGGTACACGTGAGGCGCTATTTAGTTTTGTGCAAGCGGCATTTGACCGTGAGGATAGCAAACGACCTTACGTGGTAATGCCCAATCCGTTTTATCAGATTTATGAAGGGGCGACGCTGCTCGCTGGTGGACAGCCGTATTTTGTCAATTGTACCGCCGACAATAACTTTGTCGGTGACTATGACAGCGTGCCAAGCGAGGTTTGGGAGAAGACCCAACTGGTCTTTGTGTGCAGTCCAAACAATCCAACTGGCTCAGTGATGGATATGGCGCAGTGGCAACGTCTGGTTGAGCTATCGGATAAATACGGCTTTATCCTAGCCAGTGATGAGTGCTACAGTGAGCTATATTTTGAGGTGCCGCCGATTGGACTACTTGACGTCTGCGCCAAACTCGGACGCGATGATTTTGCCAATTGCGTGGTGTTTCATTCGCTGTCAAAACGCTCCAATCTACCTGGCATGCGCTCAGGATTTGTGGCAGGTGATGCCAAGCTACTAGCGCCGTATGCCCAGTACCGCACTTATCAAGGCTGCGCGATGCCGATTCATCATCAGCTCGCTTCGATTACCGCGTGGCAAGATGAAGTCCATGTGGCAGAAAACCGCAAACTATATCGCCAAAAGTTTGATTTGTGGATGGACAAGCTGTCAGACAAATTACCGCTACGCCGCCCTGATGCCGGTTTTTATTTTTGGTTGCCGGTACAAGATGATGAGCAGTTTGTCAAAGTGATTTATGAACAGCTAAATATCCATGCGCTCGCAGGGCGTTACCTATCTCGCGATACGCCCCCATACCAAAACAACAGCGGTAACGCTGGCAAAAACCATGTGCGCATGGCATTGGTTGCAGATATCGCACAAAGCAGCGAGGCGATTGACCGATTGCTGCGCTTAGACTTATCAAATTTGGTGTAATTTTCCATAAAAAAGTGATGGCTAGCTACCATCACTTTTTTTGACTTTTTGTAAGCCTTTAGCTTGTAAAGATTCAGCGTGCAACGACGGCTAGTCTTCAAGATTTTTTAGCAGGGTACTGACCTGTGCCAAGCGTTTGCGTTTTTGGTGGATATCATGGCTGACAAAGATATCATCGGTCTCAGGTAGCATAAACCAATCTGGGTGGCGAAAAGTGTTCTCAATATCTTGTAAGCCACTTTCCCAGTGCTCTTGCATGGTCGAGCCGCTAAACTCATAGTCTTTATAGCCGCGCTCGTAAGTCTTTTTGTGATAAATCAGATGAATCACGTTTTTGACACCGACTTCTGTCATTTCGCGGGCTTTGTTGACGCACAGTTCTTCAACTTTATCAATTTTGGCATCGTCATCGATGATTTTGAGTAACTCTTTGATAAGGCGCGTATAACGCAGCTTTTGCGCCATAAAGTCAGTAACCATGCGGGTTTTGCTGGAATATTGAATGTCTTTGATGCGCTCGTCAATCTCCATCATATTCTCTGGCACCGTGCCCTTGGCATTCCACAAATCCACTTGGAAAATCAATTGCTTGAGGTGCTCTTCATGGCTTAAGATTTCATTGAGCGGCGTGTTGGACACCAATCCGCCATCCCAATAATACTCCCCATCAATCTCAACCGCTGGAAAACCTGGCGGCAGTGCGCCCGATGCGATAAAGTGATCGTAGTGCAGTTCTTCATTTTCATTGCTAAAAATGGCAAAGTTACCGTTTCGCACATTGACCGCAGACACCGACACTTTCATCCGATTGACGTCATTGACCAGTTTTAAGTCACAATAACGCTCAAGGGTCTCGCGCAGCTTGTCGGTGGTGTAATAGCTTAAGTGATTGGGGGTGGTGTCATACGGCACAAAATAACGCGGTTTAAAAAAACCACGCTGTCCTTCAATCATGGTTAGCCAAGCCTCAGTGGTAGATTCCATCACCCGCAGCTGCTGCTTTAAAAAGCCATTTTCAAATATCCATGGCATAAAATGGCTTACCATGTCAATCTTGCTAAGTTTATCTAGCTCATTGGCCGTTTGACGGTAGATGTTCAGCCCTGCAGGGGTGTAGTTACGATGGGTGATGGTGTTCCAAAACCCTTGCAGCGCCGCCAAGCGGTTCTCTGGACGGTTACCTGCGATGATGGCGGTATTGAGCGCGCCGATTGAAATACCTGAGATACAGTCGATTTTGATGCCTTGTTTATGCAGTCCTTCATAAATCCCTGCTTGGTAGGCACCAAGCGCACCGCCACCTTGCAGCAGCAACGACACGCTATCGTATTGTTTGACCAATTCTTTGAGCGGTGGCGTGCCTTGTGGGGTGGGTTGATTGGGGTTTGTGTTTGGTGGCTCTATCGCCGTGATTGGTGATGAAGTATCAGTTACCGGCTGGGGTGGTTGTGCAGGTGTGGAAATGGTTTTTCTAGTTGACATAATAATCTCATCATCCATAAATATATTGTTTTTTTATCTAGTATAGAAGATATATCACTCAAGTATTGTAGCAAGATTTTATAGCGACAAAATGATGTATGTGTGAATTTTTTTAGGATTTTGTCATTCATGAGCCTTTGATTAAATATCTACATTGTTTCAAGGTGAATACGTGCAATTTTAAAAAACTGACTTATAGTAAAAAAAGCGGCTCAATCATTGTTGTATTTAGAACGTAGGTATTTAGAGCGGAGATATTTGAAGCCTAAATTCTGGAGCCTAAATTCTGGAGCTTAGATATTTAGAGCCTATGCGCTACGCCCGTATCTTTTTAGCTAACAATTTGCCGTTTAAAATTTACCGTTCAAATGGACAGTTAATCGCCCAAATGCACGTCTTTGACAATCACTTGCTGATGGATGGGGAAATTACCGAGCGTCGCCCCTGCTTTGCGGTCAGCAAAATAATGTTGCAGTGTTTCAATGACATTTTGGAACGCCAAGTCTTCCCAAGGAATGTCTTCTTCGGCAAACAGCGCGCATTCTAGACTCTCGATGCCCACCCCAAATTTGCCATCTTTGAGCGAGCCGATAAACATCACATGAATCTGTCCGATATCGGGTATGTCGTATAGACAATATAACTCTAATGCACTACCGATAGCTTCGGCTTCTTCAAAACACTCACGATTGCCGCCATCTTTCATGGTCTCGCCAAGCTCCATAAAGCCTGCGGGCAACGTCCAATAACCATGACGCGGTTCAATCGCGCGGCGACAGAGCAAAACTTTATCTTCATGGATGAGTAAACAGCCATTGATGACTTTGGGATTTTCGTAATGGATGTAGCCACAAGACGGACACACGATGCGCGGACGACTGTCCATCGGTGGGATTTTGGTTTCGGCTAGATGACCGCATTGCAGGCAGTAAGGCATGGTATTTTCCTATTATTTTTATGTTTTGTAAGGTGAAAGTCGTTTTAAGTATGGTAGCATTGATTGCAGGTTTTTACATGGTAAAAATGAGTTGAGCAGCCGATTATGAGAAAGTTTAGCTAAATATTTAACTTGGTATCTAGCTTGATGTTTAGCTAGGTATTAAGTTTGGGATTATTAGCAGGTTGTAACGCGCCGCATACCCAGCCTAGTATGCTAAAACCTGTCTCAGCTATGCCAGCTTTACCGCTTGGTAGTGAGATCGACAATAGACAATGAGTTTTAGATAAATTCGGTCAACTTAAAGCGCCCTATAAACATTGCGAAATTGCCCATTAAATTTTGATGAATTAAAAAATATGTCCACAACTAGATTTCAAAGTCCCTTACTGACCCAACTGGCAGAGCGAATCGCAAAACTGCCATTCGACCCCACGCCGCAGCCGTATTCGGTACTCATCGCCATTACCAATGAAGCTGAGCCAAAAATTTTGTACTCGTTGCGCGCTTCGGATATGCGAGAACATGCCGGCGAAGTATCATTTGCAGGTGGCAGACGCGAAGACACGGACGATAGCAACCAAGCTACCGCGTTACGAGAAACGCATGAGGAAACGGGTATTCATCCCAGTCAAGTGACTGTGTTGGGCGAATTGCCACTACAATTTGCCAAAAGCGGCAGACCTGTCAAGCCGATTGTAGGGGTAATACCACCCAGTGTTAACCTTGTGCCAGAGATGTGCGAAATTGCAAGGCTATTTTGGGCGGATTTAGCCACGCTCATTCACCAGCCGACCATCGATTATGCGTATGATTTGGGTCGCCAAGTGATGGTATCACCCAGCTTTATCATTGATGGCGAGACCGTATGGGGCTTGACTGGGCGCATCACCGCAAGCCTACTGGAAATAGGATTTGACCGCCAGATTGATTGGTATTTTAATGTTCACGATAAATAGCCAATCAACCACAAACCAATTACTGCAGCGCTGTCCACGCTAGCATTTCATCGAGCACGGCTTTGGCATTGCTATTATTTTTGACATTGTCGGCATTAATCATCCCAACCACTGCATACCATTTTCCTGATTTGCCTTGAACATAGCCTGCCATACTGGTGACATTATCGAGCGTGCCTGTTTTGATCCAAGCATGCCCAATGGCAGGGTTATTTGGCTGGCGCAGTTTGAGCGCTTTGATGGTACCCGACTCGCCTGCCACGCCCAACGAATCACGATAAACCGTAAAATTGGGTGAATGATAGGCGAGAGTTAGCAGCGCTAACATGCTATTGGGCGCCACGCGGCAATCTCGGCATAAACCTGAGGCTCTAGTCATCACAGGGGGCTGAGCTTGGGGCAGCTTTTGTTGCCACCACTGGTGGATGTAGGCAAAGGTTTTTGGATAAGTGCTGATACGCTGCTTGTCGGCATACAGCGGTAGCGACAAGGCGATTTGTTCCGTCATCACATTGTTGGAGTGCTGATTGATGTCTTTGATTTGTTCGTGCAATGGATTGGAGGCGACATAGCCCACCAATTTTGGGGTCAAGGGTTTGCCAAAGTATTTTAGGTATAAGCGAATATACCAAGGTAGCGCTTGCGGTATCGCCTTGGCTTGCTGCATATAGGGCACTGCAGGGTTGGCAAATTCAATATTCCCTGTAAAGTTTGGCAAGATTTTTTGCCAGTCAGCGATGATTTGTTGTTTGACCAGTACATCCCCATCAGGAAACGTCAGATAGCGCTTTTGCTCACCACAAAAGGCGGACGCGGTTTGGTGAAAGCTCAATCCTGTAGACGTCAATGTCCCAATCCAATCATCTTGGCTGCTATTGCAAGGCGCTTGACTGGCTTTAAGTGTTGTAGGCATAGTAAAGTTTGCCAGCGCAGGCTTTAGGATGACCTGATACGCCGCGACGTCTTTGGGATTAATCGAAGGTTTGCTTTGGATTTGCTCAAGATTTGCCGCTTCGTTATAAAGGTCAGATGTGTTCGAAGTAGTAGCACTGCTACCACTAGCGGATGCCTTAGCAGGTTTGATAGCTGCTATTGCATTAGGTTTTGCTATTGGCACCAAATCCACTTCCACCGTACCAAAATTGGTTAACAAAGCATTGGGCTGGGCATTATAAGGGCGTAACCCTTTACCATCAAACGCATTAACATCAAAATCCACCCCTTGAAACTGCTGATTATCGATGATTAAATTGCCTTGTACTTGCTTAATACCCTGTGCTTTGATCATGGCAAGCAGCTGGTACAAGCGCTCGTTTTCCAGTTTTGGGTCGCCACTGCCCTGCACAATCACATCACCATAAAGCGTGCCTTTCCACACAAAACCATGCTGATACAATTTGGTTTGCCAAACAAAGTCTTTGCCCAAACTATCAAGCGACACATAAGTGGGAATCAGTTTTTGCGTAGATGCAGGGGTACGTGGCACATCAGCGTTATAACTAAACAAAGGCTTTTGGGGCGCAGTCGATGCTACATTTTGTGCATTGTCCGTTAGCGGTTGTACCACCATGCTCAGGCTATCGGTCGGAATATTGGCTTGGGCAAGTTTGGCCTGAATCGTTTCAGGTAGCTTGTTGACTGGATCGCGCTGCCCCATGACTGCATGGCTTTGCTTGGTCACCGAATCAGTGAGTATTGGCGGCTGGACTTGTGTGGTATCTGACGTATGACCCACCAAGGACAGACAAGCCATCCATAGCAATAAACCCGTTTTTAAAGACAATAATTGAGTAGCGCAGGTTTGCAGACCCACGGATTGGCGCGAATTTTTCATAACAACAGCAACAATGTGACGAATCTATACTAGGTATCGAATCTTATTAGGCAAAAATAAATTAGGCAAAATAAGCTGCCACCTTATCGCTTTTTGCCATAAAAATCCACTGGATTTCATAGCAAATCGGCTAAAATTAAGGCATTTAGACAAACTGCCGTAGCCTTCTGTTGCAATTCTCTACATTTCAATTTTTAGATATTTGCTAAACTGTCGCCTAATTGCCACATTGCAGTCACTGCTATTGCCGACTCAAACTTCAGTTGAGGATTCTTACCCCATTGATTTGGGTGAAAAAATTATTTAGATTAAAATCATTTAGGTTAACAAGTGATTTATATTAAAGTTATTTAGATTAAAGCTATTTAGATTAAAAAATTATTTAGGTTAAAAAAACTCTATGTTAAACAAATCTATCGCCACCTCTGCCATGACTATAGGCGCTATGAGTCTTGTGCTAGCGTTATCTGCATGCTCAAAAAAAGATGATAAAGCCGCAACCACCACCGCTTCTGCAACGACGACCACCACCACATCAACCTCTACGACTACCGCACCTGTGGTAGCATCCCAAGCCACCTCTAGCGCGCCTGCTAGTGCTGCCGTTACCACCGCTGCTTCGTCAGCCACGACAACTGTCACCACGCCAGCGACTGCAGAAAAAACCGCCAACGTTAGCAGCGCGCCTACAGTTGCCGCCAATAATGCCGCGGCTGCGGCCCCTAATCTTGCCCTAAAAGCAGATTTGACTCAGCTATTTAAAACCTTAAACGAGCTTGACCGCAATACCCAAGCCAAACAAGCAGAAATGGCAAAAAAAATGCAAAACGCCAAAACGCCTGCTGACCAACAAGCTTTCTTTAAAGAAGTGGTGGCACAGTTAGATTTGCAAAAAGCCACGCTTAACAAATTAAAATTTAATGACCCCCGTGTCGCACAAACCCGCGATAAAATGGTTGAAAGTATTACCAATAGCCGTGCCGGTACGGCGGCTTTAATCAAAAAACCAACGGCAACCCCAGAGACCAATCCAGAAATTGCTAAGTCAATGGAAAAAGCGCAAAAATCTGCTGAAGAAGCCCGTACCATGTTGATGCAATTAACCCAAGAAGCAGGCATCAAGCCAAAAGGCGCAGACGCCGCTCCCAGTAAAAAATAAAGTCATCTTTAAATAAAAAACTCTCATGATGAGAGTTTTTTTATGTCGGTTAGCTTTTATGACTTCATAAGCCTGCTATGACTTCATTAGATGGGTAAATAACATGGCAGTCATGATGGCATCATTAAGGGCATTATGGGCAGGTAATCGCGGGATTTGGTATTCCTCTAGCAGCTTATTGAGGTGTGGTAGTTGCCCAACTTGGCTGGGGTCATGTCGATACTGATTTTGTTGATACAAGCGACTGACATCGACAAGTTTATTAGCCAGTTCCACGCCCAAAAACGGTTTGGCAATGGCATTTAAAAACGCCATATCCATGTCCACACAAAACCCAATTATCGGACGGTTTTTAAGCATTGGCAATAATTGGGTGAGCATCTCGTCATACGATAAGCCATTGTCGACATCTATCGGTCTTAATCCGTGAATCACAATGGTGTCGTGGGTGGGCATCACAGGCGGACGGCATACCAAGGACAGCGCGCTATCGGTATCAATCACAAACCCGTTACTTTCTTTGCGTACCTGTACTGCACCGACACTTAAAATATAATCTTGTTTGGCATTTAGCCCGGTCATTTCTAGGTCTAGGCTCACCCACTCATTGGCGACTTTAGATAGCGGGGTATCAAACAGATAGGCATACTCAGGCTTAGTGAGTCGCTGTTTTTGTCGCTCAAGTTTTTGACCGTCGAACAGATTTTTGATGCGATGAAACATGGCTTTTCTCTAGGCAATTAACGCTATCTATTTAGTTAAAAAATATCTACTTAGTTAAAAAATATCTAGGCGATAATGATGGGTAATGAAGGTTTTAAAATCTTTGACCATCGCCAAACATTCTTTTAACAAGTCTTTTTCCAGTGCTGATAAGTGATTGGGATTTACCGCTCGCGCTGTTCTATCCTGTGTGGTCAATGCCACATCCAATCGTTTTGCCATAAAAAAATCCAGTGCTTCTGCCAGATTTTGCGCCATGGTGTCATCTAGCACGTTTTGCTGTGCCAGCTGCCGCAGTCGGCTTCGAGTATTGGTCTCAGTGATATGATATTCCAATGACAAGGCTCGCACGCCATGGACAATCGGGAATATCCCTGCTTTTTTTAGGTCAATATCGGTATCGCTACCGCTAACAAACTTTTGCCACCAGCCACTGCTATCGCCAAATTGTAGAATCGGTTTGGCAAAACGGTTGATAAAGTTGCTAGTCGCCACATTTTGCGCGCTGACTTGCCAATGTTTTTGCAGCTGCTCAAAGAGCTTAATATCGCCGCAAACAAAATGCGCATCAATTAAGGTCGCAATCCACATCATATCTTCACTACTGCCACTCACATACCATGCCGTGATTTGTCTTTCAAAGGCGGTTGAAGTTTTTCGCCAACGCTCGTTGCTAAGCATAATCTTGCCATCACAATAGGGATAACCCATGTTCGCCAATGCCTCATTGAACTGCGCGGCATAGCTGGGCAGATTGTCATCTTTAAAACCATTGCGGATAATTAGCGCATTGTCTTGGTCAGTACGCAAGATTTGTTCACCACGCCCTTCTGAGCCCATCACAAACAGACAAGTATTGTAGAAGGTGATAGCAGGCACAATCAGCTGCCATACCTTGGCAAACACTTGTAAATTCAAGCTTTGCACCATACGGCTGATAACATGGATTTTGATGCCGCTCGCGTGCTGCTCACGGATAAATTTACCAATCAACTCCACCGCCACCGCAACATCCTCTAGGCTCTGCGCTTGCTCAATACGAGCAACAATAAGATTGGAATGGTTGGTTAAAAAGCTCAGTAATTCGGTTTGTCCCAAAATCCCAATGATTTGACCTTGACTGTCAATAATGGGTAAACGGTGGGTACGAGTTTGTAGCATGGTCAGCAAGGCTTCACTCACATCTTGCGATTGATGCACGGTATGCATTTTAAAATTAGTAAAGTCCAACACAGGCGTGCTGGCAAAATCAACTTTTTGTCCAATCGCTCGGCACACATCGGTTTGGGTAAAAATACCGATGCGCTCGACATACGCTGCGATGGTGGATTTTTCAACGCCTTGTGCGATGAGTTTATCACGCTCCGTTTCGGTCATTCGCGTTTGTGACTTAACCAAAATATGCTTGATGTCAAATTGGTTCATCGCCATCGTGGCTTCATAAAGCGTTGCCGTATCATCGATAAAATGCGGCGGTTTGATATGCTGCCCCAAATTGGCAATCGGTTGATATAGCAGTTTTTGACTTTCACTTTGGGCAAGGCGGGCTTGGTGATGGTTGAGACGGGCAGCGACATCAGCAAACAAGGCGTTTTTTAAGGTGGGATTTTGCTCGGTGATTGCACTTAGCACTTGGCCATCGATACGGTACATCAGACTTTGCTGCTGGGTGATAAAGTTGAACACGCTGTTTTGCCTGACCTTGGTATCAAACCAATCGCCTGCATTTAAGGTAGCAATCAACGTATCGCCTTGTAATTGATGAACAAAGCCTTTAAGGATAATAAAAAAATCCCCTTGCCATCCAGTGGGTATAGGCTGTAAGTTGTCCAAATAGACGATTTTACTGTGCTGCTGCAGATGGGTTCGCTGCTGAGCGCTTAGTGTATCAAACGGGGGCTGGTGTAGATGTTGTATGTCCAAAGTCTGTATCGTTGAGCCACTCATCTCACCATCCTTGTATTGCGGCTAAAAATAAATCTCATGTCCTATGAGCCTTGTTAGATTATAATCAAAGTTGTCTGAGGCAACAATCATGTTTCAACAAATATAGATGGGTCGTGGTGGTATGTAATTTACACCCGTCAAACATATATGTATGGGTAGTGAGTAAACAGATGAATTATTTTGGTTTTCTTTGTTTAGGTCTAGGGATTTTGACATTGGTCGCGGGTATGCTATGTTTTTTATTATCTAAAGTTAGTAAGGAGCCGCCTGTTAGGTATAAAACCCAACGCATTGCGATGGTGCTGTTGCCACTGGCGATTGTACTGCTTAGTATCGGAATTAAATTTAGTATGAGTGTGGTGAATCCTGAGGTGTAAATAACTAGCTTTGCTAACTAAGCCTGATAAATAGACCTGGCAACTAGACCTGGTAACTGGTCTTAACCACAAAATGGAAAATGCAAACATATAACAAAGGTCAGCCTAATATAAGCTGACCTTTAACCTAAATTAACCTAAATTCAAAACAACAATTAAGCGGGCTTGACAGCGACTAGCACACGGATACTATCAGGAATTAAGGATAAATGACCTAGTGCATGTAAGCCTTGTTCTTGCAAACGTTTTAATTGATTGATTTCTGCGTCCCGTACATTCGGATTGATGGATTGCAAATATTGCAGGCGCTCAACTTCACGCTCATAACGCTGATTAAATACCTCTTTGGCTTGCTCACTTATCGCAGGTAATTGCTGGTTTGCCAATGCTACTGCCTGCTCATAGCGCACTTCGATGATGTCTTTACGCGCTTTGATAACTTGGCGCGCTCGGGTTTTGTCCAAGCGATGAATATGCGACACGATCATATCAGGCGCGATTTTATCGCTAAAATCAGTCCCTTGCTGGCTTAAAAACACCCGAATGAGTGGCTTTGGCAAAAATGCGGGTAAATTAAGTAGCTTTGGTGCAATCGCTTCAACACGAAAATTGACTTCGACCAAGACCAGTCCTTCAGGCATGGCATTACTTTGTAAGGTTGCAACCGTGGTATTACCAAACGTGCCTGCGTTGACCGTTTCAAAGATACTTTGCATCAAAGGATGCTCATAAGTCATAAATTCCATGTCTTCGCGTAGTAACGCTTGGTCACGCTCAAAGGTCAAGGTCATACCATCTTCAGGGACAGCCAGTCCTTGCACTTGTACTTCATCACTCGGATGCAGCATCAATGAGCCATCACGCTGTCCACTATATTCCATATTGATGGACGACATAAAGCGTTCAAACAAACGTGGCAACATGTGGGTATCATCAAAATCACGCATGGTGTAAGCGATTTTACTGGCGACACGCGGGCGACAAGAATTGTATTCAAGCAGTCTGTCACGTCCTGCTTGCATGGCTGCTTCTAGTGCGAGGCGCTGGGCGTTGCCTTCTTCAATCAACTGATCTAAAGTAATTTCTTGACCCTCATCCTCGACTTTTTGCCCTTCGAGCAGCGGTTTTAAATCTACAATAAACTGCTCTTGAACGGTTTGCGCCGTGGGTGAGATTTGGTTAAAAATATTTAGCGCTTCGTTATACCAGCGGTACATACGTTCAGTTGCCGTGCCTTCGACAAAAGGTACATGAATGGTAATCTCGTTTTGCTGACCAATCCGATCGAGACGACCAATACGCTGTTCTAATGTATCAGGATTGGCGGGCAAATCAAACAACACTAAATCACTGGCAAATTGAAAATTACGCCCTTCAGAGCCAATTTCAGAAGCCAACAATACTTGCGCGCCTTCAATATCGGCAAAATACGCCGCCGCTTGGTCGCGCTCCAGTAGGGTCATCTGCTCAGTAAAAATCGCGGTTTTAATGCCCGCATGCAATCGTAATACCGCCTCTAAACTCTCAACCGTTGCCCCACTGCGCGCAATCAGTAGCACCTTTTGATGTTTTAAGGTGTTTTTAAGCAAATCAACCAGCCAAGGCACCCGCGGGTCTTGTTCCAGCCAACTGCCATCGGGCTGTAACTCTTCTGGCCATAATTGTTCGCGCAATTTACCTTGGGTGTGATAACTGTCTTGCCAACTTATCGGTAGCGGCAGCGGGTAAGCTATTGAGCGCCGACCTTTGAAGCCAGAAATAAGCTCAGAGACGCTCTCACGGGTGTTGCGAAATAGCACACGACCAGTACCATGACGATCTAACAATTCATTGATGGCGCGCGCACGACCTTGCTCGTCATCACTGATGTCATGACCTAATAACTGGGCTAATGCTGATTTTTGCTTATCTGACAGCGATTGGTCACTCAATAACACTTCAGCAATTGCTGCGGTTTGCGCAAAATTTTCTTCTGCATCGATAAAGTCGTCTAAATCATTAAAACGATTGGGATCTAACAATCGTAACCGCGCAAAATGGCTTTCTAAACCTAACTGCTCAGGGGTTGCTGTGAGTAACAAAACACCTGCGGTTTGTTCAGCCAAATCTTCAACCAAATCGTATTTGTCATTGCCCCCTTGCTCACTGTCCCAATGCAGATGGTGCGCTTCATCCACAACCAGCAAATCAAACCCCGCTTCCAAGGCTTTTTCATGCAAATCTTCATGGTCGAGTAGCAAATCGATACTGGCAATAATCAACTGCTCAGTCGTAAAAGGATTTTGCTCAGGGTCATGCTCTGCAATCGCTGCGGTTCTGACCAAATCAAAAATAGCAAATTCAAGATTAAAACGACGACGCATTTCAATCATCCATTGGTACTGCAAACTATCAGGTACCAAAATCAAAATACGCTCAGATTTGCCGGTGATGAGTTGCTGGTGAATAATGAGACCCGCTTCAATCGTCTTGCCAAGCCCTACCTCATCGGCAAGCAGCACGCGCGGCGCGATACGTTTACCTACTTCATGGGCGATATACAGCTGATGCTCAATAATATCGACACGTGCACCCATCAAGCCTCTTAGTGGATGAGACGCCAAATAGGCTTGGGTACGCAGTAGCTCTTGACGCAGTTCGTACCAATCATTTTGGTGAATACGACTGGCGAGCAAGCGCTCAAGTGGTTTTGCCAAATTAATATTAGCCGCAAGGCGCGTTTCCATAATCGCACGGTCATGACCTTCAACCGAGTATTTATAGACGCCATTGGTCTCTTCAAAATCGCTGACCACATACGATGCGCCATCTTGGTCATGTATGGTATCCCCGACTTTGAAAGTCACACGCGACAAAGGCGCCGATGTCTTGGCATACACACGCGTTTCTTCACTTTGCGGGAACAAAATATGCACGCAGCGTTCATCAACGAGCACGACGACGCCCAGCCCCAATTCATTCTCTGTATCCGACAGATAACGTTGTCCAATCGCAAAATCAGTCATACCGCTTAACCATGCTTCCAAATTAGAAATTTAAATGATGAAAAGTAAAACTGTTTATGATAGCAAAAATTACATTTTCAAGTGAATGATTTTGTTGATAGTGGCTGTTTAGTTATTCATCATTTGCTATCAACGGACTGACGACTGTGATACCTTCGGTTATGAGCGCTTGTGTGAGCATCTCAATATTATACACCGCGTGACCTTTTACCGTATTTTCAAAGTAAATATACAAGGTATCAAAATTGGCTTGTTGATTGGCAATGGTCTTTGCCCAAGCTTGCATTTCTACATTACTGTAGCGATAATCATGCCGCTCGGCCGCCGAATGGGCATCCCACCAGTCTAAGTTTTGCCCATGCATGCGTAAATAACCGATGCGGCTAGTAAACAACAGCCGACTGGGCGGTAAACCATGAATATTTGGGTAGTCCACACTACACCAAATCAAATTTTGCTGCTGAAAACTGGCGTAAACTTGCGGGATATGCCAGCTTTGGTGGCGAAACTCTATCGCCAATGGTAACCCATCAAACCAACTGGTCAAGGTTGCCAAATACTGACGATGTGCCACCGTTCTATCAAAACCATGCGGAAATTGAATCAATAACGCAGCCAAGCAATCTGCCGCCAAGATAGGTTCAATCGCCTGCAAAAAAGCTTGCGCGGTCTCTGCAGTGGCGGTTAATCGGTGGGTAAAATCTTGGTGAATCTTAATCGAAAATTTTAGCTTTCCGTTGGATTTTTTGAGCATACCTTCATACGCTTTTCGACCTAAAGGCGCATAGAAGCTACTATTGATTTCAACAGTGGCATAATGACGACTATACTCGGTTAAAAATTCGGTTTTTTTGGTGTCAGCAGGATATAGGATTCCCAAAAAATCCGTATCACTGTATCCCCCGGTTCCGATATAGATGCTCATAGAAAATTGGTCTACTCAATTGCAAACTTAGCCCATCATTGATTAATAGAAATTAATAAAAGTCGTATATAACGCCATCATCCATAACAAAAACAGCATCGTCAAGGCTAATAGTTGCGCGGCAGAACCTACATCTTTACCAATTTTTGCCAACGGATGATGTTCTGTCGATGTATGGTCAATTGACGCTTCAATACCGGTATTAAACAACTCGACGATAAGAGAAAAAAACGATGAAAACACCAGTATCATTTTAATCGGCATTATAAAAGGTAAAAAAATCAGCGCAATTAATAAAATGCTATTGAGCCATGCAACCTGTCGAAAAGCCGCTTCATTTTGATATGCCGCAACTAAACCATCTTTCGAGTAACCTGCGGCATTGATGATACGTTTGAGACCCGTTTTTCCCTTGGTCTGCGCGGCATACCCATCTAAATGGCTAGCAAATTTATCAGAGCGCTGATTTGAACTAGGTGATGTCATGATGCTAATGGGTTTTAAAAAATTTCCTCATTCTACCATAGATTAATCCTAGAATTTTCACAATATATACTGCCGCGAGCATTGATAGCCCTTGATAAACAAGCTTTGAATCATGCGAATTTAAGGGCAAATAAAATCTATAAATATTGATTGCCATTTTACTGATAATGGCATAAATTCTAAGACTTCTGCTATTTTTTGCAGCAACCACGCCACCTTGCAATTTTTAGTTAGTGTTGTCACCTTATTTGATGAAAAATCTATGATGAAATTACGCGCCACTTGCCAACTCGATTATCACTTTTCCCAGCCAACCCCTGCAGTGTTTCTGCTAAGACCGCAATCAGGTTTAGCACAGCAGATCACTCAAGAAGAATGGCAAGTCACGCCACCCCTAGCAGTTACAAGCTATAACGACAATTTTGGTAACTTATGTGACAGGGTTTTATTTCCGATGGGGGATTACCAAGTTCGCCTAACAGTTGAACTATACACCAGTGAATGGATAGATGTCGCACCCGGTATGCCAAAAACACCGATTGAGCAGCTGCCTTCAGATACAATGGTATATTTGTTACCCAGTCGCTATTGTCTGCCAGAATTTCTACTTCAAGAAGTCCAAATGATAACCCAAGATTTTGCCGAAGGTTATGACAAAGCGGCGGCAATTTGCGCCTATATTCACCAAAACTTTACTTACCAATATGGGAGTAGTACAGCAGAGACCACAGCACTAGACACTTGGCAACATAAAAAAGGCGTCTGTCGTGATTTTGCCCATTTGGGTATTAGCCTGTCACGGGCATTAGATATGCCCGCTCGCATGGTGGTTGGCTACTTATATCAACTTGACCCAATGGACTTACATGCATGGTATGAGGTTTTTATTGGCGATCGATGGTACACATTTGACGCCACGCAATCTGCGCCAAAAGGCGGTCGTGTGATTTTAGGTTATGGAAGGGATGCTGCGGATGTTGCTTTTGCGACTTTCTTCGCGCCATTTGAGTTAAAAGATATGAAAGTTAATGTAGAAAAAATCGATTAATTTTGGCATAGATGTTTGAAATGGAAGCCTTTATTAGAAGGCTTTCATCCCAATTTTTTAATTACCAATATTCATAACTTAGATTGTTGCAAACCCACAAAGCAAAAAAACACCCCCTTTAAACGAATAAAGAGGGTGTTTTGGAATAGGGAGCTGACGATGACCTACTCTCACATGGGCGAACCACA
>NZ_DALZPW010000016.1:0-28453 GCF_032017425.1 Moraxella sp. CTOTU47618
AGGTGGCCGTACTGTAGGTGCGGGTGTTGTTGCTAAAGTTAACGACTAATCGTTAATATGCATACAAAAGAGTCACTTCGGTGGCTCTTTTTTTATGGAAATAAATTATGACTGCTATACAGATATATAAGTTAGATAAGACGAGTACACAAGATAATGGTGCCGACAATATACTGGCGCAGCTGGCACAAATTGAATCCGAGCTATTTGTCTACGATGCTTGGTCGGCTGCGCAAATCAATTCCCTGCTGGCGCAGCCATTTAACCATATAATTTATGCGACAGACGAGTTGAATCAGCGATTGGTCGGCTATTGTTTTTACAGCCACATATTCGAAGATAGTGAAATTTTAAGAATCGCAACTTGTCTTGATTATCAACAGCAAGGTATTGCAAGCCAATTGTTAACGGCTATGGCGCAGATGTGCAAAGTAGCGGGTGCCGAGCGGGTGCTATTAGAGGTAAGAGAAGATAATCATACTGCCATTGCATTTTATCAAAAACATGGGTTTGAACAGATTGCCGTTCGCAAGAATTACTACGATAATCATGACATGACCAAAACCCATGCGTTAATTATGCAGCGCAAATTCAATGCTAAATTAAATGCTAAGTAGTATTCCACATGTTTAGATAATGCGCTTTTATCGCCTGTTGAAGCATTGGCTCAACTTGCGCGGCTGTGACAACCTCATCGAAGCGATGCCACTGTTGATTGATTAATAACTCACTGGGATAAAAACGCGATTTATACGCCATCTTATCCGAATCTGGCACCCAAAAACCTAAATACAAATAAGGTAATCCAATACGTTTAACATAATCAATTTGGGTAAGTATCGCAAGGGTGCCCAAACTATTTATGGTTGCATCGGGATCATAGAAAGTATAGACCGCTGATATGCCGTCATCTAATTGGTCGCAAACTGCCACCATGACTAATTCATCGTGAAGCCAAAACTCCATAAAAAATGACTGGGTAAAGCTATATTGTAGAAACTGTTTAAACCCTTGTAAATTGGGTGGGTACATATCGCCATCACTATGGCGAGCGCAGATATAGCGAGCATATAGCATAAAATGCGATTCATCGGCATCATCACAAGCCGTAATTACCACATCCATCTCGTGCGATTTTTGCCATAGTTTGCGCTGGGTACGATTGGGTTCAAACTCGTTAACTACTAAACGTGTAGAGATACAGCGTTGACAATGGAAGCATACAGGGCGATATAGATGTTGTCCACTACGCCGATACCCGAGCCGTGAAAACTGAGAAAAAATAGGCGTATCTAAACGTTCATCCTTTGCTAATTCAATCAGTTCTAAACGTGCTGCACGATCGGGCAAATAACTACATTGATGTAGCGGCGTCAATTGGCTGGTCAGTGCCAGACTGGTAGGGGAGTGGGGTGGTTTTAACGTCATTGGTGCTTTTAAATACCCTTAACTTACCTAAGCTTGCATAGTTGGAGGTAGGTAATAAGTCATCAAATCCTCATTTAACAGTTGATTAAGTGGCAATTTTTGACCGCAAATCGATGACCAATCAATACTCGGTAGCGATAATTGTTGCGCGAGCTTATCTAAAAATTCGGCTCTGGGTACGATGGAGGCACCTAAACGCATCAAATGTGGGTTAGGTAACTGACAGTCTACCCAAGCAAATTGGGAATGTGCACACAGCTGCATTAACACAAAAAAAGCCGCTTTAGACGCATCTGTGACTCGATGAAACATACTTTCACCAAAAAATGCTTGTCCTAGCTTTAGCCCATAGAGACCACCAATCAGCTCATCATCATCCCAAATCTCGACACTGTAAGCGACTTGCTCGGCATGGAGCGCTGTATACGCTTCAATCATAGCGGGGCTGATCCAAGTGGCTGATGCAGAAGCTTGGGCATAGGTGCGGGTATCAGCACAGGCGGCAATGACTTCAGCAAAGGCAAGATTAATGGAAAACGTCCAACCTGCATTTTTGATACGCCGTTTTAGGGTTTTACTGGCGCAAAAATCGCTAGGATAAATAATACAGCGCGGGTCAGGCGACCACCAAGCGATGGGCTCGCCTTCATTAAACCACGGGAACATGCCTTGGCAATAAGCACACACTAAGGTATCAGCTGCCAAATCACCCCCTAGCGCAATCAAGCCTTCACCGTCAGGGTCTGCCGCCATCGGGTCGGGAAATTGATAACGGCAACCTAAAGGGCGTTGTAATGGGTGGTGATTTGGCAATGGCATTGTTCAAGGCATTAGCTAAACAGCAGTGGTGTTGGCTGATACCGTGGTATCGGCATTCGCTAGATTGACGATATCTAAATATTTTTCTGCATCCAACGCCGCCATACAACCCGTAGCTGCCGAGGTAATCGCTTGGCGATAGATATGATCTGCCACATCCCCACAAGCAAACACGCCCTCGACACTTGTCGCTGTCGCATTGCCATCTAGACCGCTTTTGACCACGATATAGCCATTATTCATCTCAAGCTGATCTTGGAAAATATCGGTGTTGGGTTTGTGCCCAATCGCCACGAACATACCAGGGGCGTTGATGGTTTTGGTAGATTGGTCTTGGAGGTTTTCAATCACCACACCCGTCACGCCTGCGTCATCACCCACCACTTCTTTGACTTGGCTGTTCCATTCGATGGTCACATTGCCATTTTTTTGTTTTTCAAATAATTGGTCTTGCAGAATTTTTTCTGATTTTAATTTATCACGTCGATGCACTAGGGTGACGTGGCTTGCGATGTTTGATAGATACAAGGCTTCTTCAACCGCTGTGTTCCCACCGCCAATCACCACCACAGGTTTACCGCGATAGAAGAACCCATCACAGGTCGCACAGGCAGAAACGCCAAGCCCCATAAATTTTTGTTCAGAGGCGAGACCCAAGTATTGGGCTGATGCCCCTGTCGCTACAATGAGTGCGTCACACGTGTAAGTGGCGCTATTGCCCACTAAGGTGAAGGGTCGCTGAGTTAGGTTCACTTGGTTGATATGGTCATACACCAATTGGGTGCCAAAACGCTCGGCATGGGCTTGCATGCGTACCATCAAGTCAGGTCCCGTCAAGCCTTGTGGATCGCCAGGCCAGTTATCAACTTCAGTGGTGGTAGTCAACTGCCCGCCAGTCTGCATACCCGTGATAATGACCGGTTTTAAATTGGCGCGCGCTGCATACACGGCGGCAGAATAACCCGCTGGACCTGAACCCAAAATAATAAGCTGGTGATGGATAATTTCTGACATACGTCTTTCCTAACAATCGCTGAATAATAAACTAAATAATAAAATAGGCTAATTTTTGATTCATAAGTAAGATAGGGGCTAACATCGAAAATAGCAAGTAAATGTTATTTTTATAACAGATTCATCGCGCAATCAAAGCTCAATCAACGCTCAAAAATAGCGTTAGCTTGTTATCAAAAAATACCCTACTATCCGGCTTTGTTGGCTCAAACCGCATTTGTCATAGGGCTTGAATTGGCCGATTTAACAAAGCAATTTTTCGCAAAAAAAGCTCAGCAACGCACCACTGAGATTTGATATGATAGTCGATTAAAAGGGTGATTTTAATCAACGTTTCCCCAAAATCATTGTTTTTTCACAATCATTATCAGTCAGTCATGGCGCAGCAAAGCGTTGGCTTACGGCTTATCCAAAGCAGGTTCAAATTCAAAGGTAAATTGCGTTGTCTTATTATATTCGTCAAAGTGTGCTTACGATTATCTGGCTAATCGTGGCATTGTTGTTAGTCATGTCCCTCATCAGTTATTCTGCCAATGATCCTAGTTGGTCGCATATCAGTAGTGCGGCAAATGAAGTCAGTAATTTGGCAGGCACGGGTGGTGCGTGGCTAGCTGATATTTTGTATGCGTTTTTGGGCGCGGCAAGCTGGTGGCTCATTGTCATTGCCTGTTATGAAGCTTGGAATGTATGGCGCCATGATGTAGAGCCTAATGGCTTGTTACGTTTTTTGGGTTATATCTTTTTAATCATTGCCACCGCAGGGCTGACAGGCGTGTTGTCGTTTGGCTGGTTGGCGCAAGGCATGATAGGGCAAATCGTGGGCAACGGGCTTAGTAGTTTATTAACCTACTGGGGGACTTTGCTGTTTTTATTGGTGTTTATTGCGATCACCGTGACGTTTACCTTTGATTTACATTGGCATGAGATTTTATCGGGTCAAGCTATTCGCAGCCGCCTACACGCTGAAGCCGCAGATGAAGAAGAAACCAATACTGAATTCAAAGCGACTGCTCAAGAAGCAAGCCAAGCAAAACCAAACGACACCGCACAACTGCCTTTGCCTTTAGCCTCCCATGACGCAGAGCAAACGGCTTACGACAGTAGTCGTCTAGCGGATGATGAGGCATTTGTTGGCAGTCCACTCGATGCGTTTTTGGATGAAACGGGTTTTAGTGAAATCAAAGATTATGAATGGCTCGAAGAAAACGATGCCACCAATCCATTTAAACCCGTCAGCTCAACCTATGTGGCAAACACCAAGCTGACCAAAAAACTCGATGAAAAACTGCAAAGTGAAATCATTAAAAAACCGTTTAAAATGCCTACCTTGAACAGACCGCATTCGATACAAGTAGATTCGCAACTCACTCAACCAACTCAGACAAGTGTAGACAGTGTAGCTGTATCGCCAGCTATGCCAACTATCGATGACGCATCTATGATGTTTGCCGCAGGCACAGGTGAGCTAGCAGATAAACGAATCTCTGAGTCGATGACGGGTGTAGAGATGGCTGGACAGGACGAGACTATTGGGTTGTCAGGTTTGGATGATTTAGCAGGTAGCGTAGATGCTGGATATGACTTATCACAAAATCCTGTGCTAGAGCCACCATTCGAGGGCATTAAAACAGACGGCTCTGAAGCAGAAGGGATTGAAGCAGAAGGTATTGAAGCAGAAGGTGCAGAAGTCATTGAAACACCACTTACTTCAGTCGCATCGTTATTGGGCATGCGACAAATCCCAGCGCAAGATAGCGTTAATGTCTCAAATGATAGTGCCACCGCACCTGTGGGAGCGGAATTTTCAACCCCTGCAGCAAGTCCGATGCCAACCCAAATAGCACGTCCAGCGCAAGCCGTCACTCAGATTACTGGTAACGAGATTGATGCCCCCGAGATTGATGGCAACGAGATAACGTCTTCAATACCGACCCATAGTCGTTCGGTGGAATCTGAGCTACTCGACCAAATCGAACAGCCCGCAGCGCCTCAGGTCAATCAGCCGCTTGATATCAATGATGATAGCCTATTTAGTCAGAAATCGCGTGCCATGCAAACCGCAGCTTATCGTGCCAATTTAAGCCCGTTACCTGAGTTATCGCTGCTTGACTTGCCTGACCCTGACCGCAAGCCAAGCTACAGCCGCGAACAGTTGCAGCAGCTATCAGCGCTGTTAGAAATCAAGCTACAAGAATTTAATATCAAAGCAGAAGTGGTCAATGCGCAAATGGGTCCAGTGGTGACACGCTTTGAAGTGTCGCTGGCGCCAGGGCTTAAAGCAAGCAAGGTGACGGGCATTGCCAAAGACTTGGCTCGGTCGCTATCCATGGCATCGGTGCGTGTGGTAGAAGTCATTCCAGGTAAACCTTATATCGGTATCGAAGTGCCCAATCCGCAGCGCCAAATGGTACGACTCATCGAACTGCTAAAAACAGAAGCTTATCAAGACCCCGATGGCTTAATCAGTATGGCAATGGGCAAAGATATTGCAGGTAGACCGATTATTGCAGATTTGGCGAAAGCGCCACACATGCTAGTAGCAGGTACCACAGGCTCGGGTAAGTCAGTGTTGGTAAATTCGCTGTTATTGTCAATGCTGCTCAAATATACACCAGAGCAGCTGCGATTGATTTTGATTGACCCCAAACAGCTCGAGCTTGCCAACTATGGCGATATTCCACATCTGCTCACCCCCGTAGTCACCGATATGACCGAAGCAGCCAGTGCCTTGGCGTGGAGTGTGGCTGAGATGGAGCGTCGTTATCAGCTGATGTCATTATTCAAAGTGCGTAAACTGGATGAATTCAACAAAAAAGTCATGGCAGCCGAACAAAGTGGTGAGCCGTTACTGGATCCACTGTGGCGACCCAATGACAGTGTCAGCCAAGATAGAGCGCCAAAATTAAAACCGTTACCACAAATTGTGATTGTGGCGGATGAGTTTGCCGACATGATTATGCAGGTGGGCAAACAAGCCGAGGAGTTGATTACGCGTTTGGCGCAAAAATCGCGCGCTGCAGGGATTCATTTGATTTTGGCGACCCAGCGCCCATCGGTGGATGTGATTACTGGTTTGATTAAAGCCAATATTCCCGTCCGTGCCGCGCTTCGCGTCAACTCAAAAGTCGACTCGCGTACCATTTTGGATGCCGGTGGCGCAGAGGATATGCTTGGGCATGGGGATATGCTGTTTTTAGGACCTGGTCAAATCGAGCCTAACCGTGTACATGGTGCTTTTATCAGCGATGCGGAAGTCAACCGTGTGTGTGATGCATGGCGTGAGCGTGGCGCACCTAACTATATTGATAATATGTTTGATAATTTTGAGCTAAGCTCAGCGCCAAGTGGTGGCGATGCTAGTGGGTCTAGCAATGGCGAAGAAGACCCGCTGTATGATGACGTGGTAGCGTTTTTGCTTGAAACCCGTAAAGTCTCTGCATCAAGTATTCAGCGCAAATTTAGTATCGGCTACAACCGCGCAGCACGTATCGTTGATGCCATGGAAGAGGCGGGCTTGGTAAGTGGCATGACCAAAAGCGGTAAACGTGAGCTATTAATGTAGAGGTTAGAAAAATAAAAAAGGTGCAATTTATGCACCTTTTTTATTTAACCTTTTGAGCGGCTATGGGTTCATTTAGTCTATGGTATTTTGCGCTGCGACTACGACAATTTCTAATTTCCACAATGGATTAACCAACTCAGCTTTGACTGTCGCACGGGTAGGCTTTGGGCAATCGGTTAGCCAGTCGCCCCACATGCTATTCACCACCGCAAAATCCGCTAAATCCTTGATAAAAATCTGAGCGGTTAGCAGACGTGATTTGTCGCTATTGGCTTTGGCGAGCATGGCGTCGATATTGTCTAGCACTTCTTTGGTTTGTGTGTGGATATCGGCAGTATCAGTATTTGGCACTTGTCCTGCGAGATACACTACTTGGTTAAAAATGGTAATTTCACTTAGATAGTCATTGCTATCAAATCGTTGAATGTGTGCGGTCATGGTGTTTTCCTTGTGAATGGATAGATGTTATTTATGCATAGTCTTTACAGGTATTTCTGATAGAAAATAGATACTAGGAATAACGCTGTAACGATAAGCCATCAATGCGAATGTCAGGCGTTTTGCTGAGCACCAAATCGCTGATTAATTTGCCAGAACCACACGCCATTGTCCAACCCAATGTGCCATGTCCTGTGTTCAAAAATAAATTGCGATACCGAGTCGCGCCAATGATGGGGGTGCTATCTGGGGTCATCGGACGTAGCCCTGTCCAAAAACTTGCGTTTGGCAAATCACCGCCTGCGAATAAGTCCTGCGTGACCATTTCGAGTGTGGCACGGCGCTTGGGGTTTAGCGTTACATCAAAACCACTTAATTCTGCCATACCGCCCACGCGAATGCGGTTGTCAAAGCGAGTAATGGCGATTTTATAGGTTTCATCAAGCACCGTTGATTGGGGCGCTAAATCAGCATTGATAATCGGCACAGTCAATGAATAGCCTTTGACAGGGTATACAGGTAGGTTAAGCTGTAGCGGTTGCAAAAGCGCCCGCGAATAACTGCCCAGCGCCAATACATACTGGTCTGCCGTTAATAACTCACCATTTACCATCACCCCTTTAATCGCCCCAGCGTCGACTACTAGCTTTTCGATGGTTTGATTGTATAAAAATTTCACCCCTAGCGCTTTGGCTTGCTGCGCTAATGCTTGGCAAAACAAAAAGCAATCGCCTGTTTCATCATGCGGCAAATGCAATCCACCAACCAGCTTATCAGTGGCATTTGCCAACGCGGGCTCAATCTCAGCCAATGCCTTGCTGTTGTCAATCAGCTTAAAAGGCACGCCTGAATCTTGCAACACCTTAATATCTTGCTGTACAGCATCTAGTTGGGCGGGTTTGCGAAAAACTTGTAAGGTGCCTTGCGAGCGGTTTTCGTAGTGAATGCCGGTGTCTTGACGCAGCTGCTGCAGACAGTCGCGGCTGTATTCTGCCACTCGCACCATACGCTCTTTGTTGATGGCATAGCGCTTGGCATTGCAGTTTTTGAGCATTTGTAGCATCCATTGCAACTGCCATAGACTGCCATCTAATTTGATGGCTAAAGGGGCGTGTTGTTGGAATAACCATTTAACCGCCTTCAATGGAATACCAGGGGCTGCCCAAGGGGTAGAGTAGCCAGGGGAGATTTGCCCAGCATTGCCAAAACTGGTTTCTTGTGCGGCACCTGCTTGGCGGTCGATCACCGTGACTTCTACACCTTGCTTGGCTAAATAATAGGCACTTGTAACCCCAATCACGCCACTACCCAGTACCAATACACGCATACCCACCCCCAAATATCTGCTTAATTATCAGTTAATTTCGCTAGTATAAGCAAAGTTTTGCAGTGAATTTTGCTGTTTTTATGCTAGAATTTTGCTGATATTATCGGTTTTATCATGCCAATCATCAAAAAACAGGGTTTTCATTTTGCTATGCGCACTTTAGACCGTACCGACCGTTTAATCCTTGAAATCTTGCAACAGCAAGCCCGAATTTCTATCAGCGAATTGGCCGCCAAAGTTAACCTATCAACCACGCCTTGCTCAGACAGGGTTAAGCGCTTGGAGCGTGAAGGTATCATCACAGGTTATCATGCGCGGTTAAATCCAAATTTGGTCAATAAAAGCTTGTTGGTATTTTTAGAGATAAAGCTATCCACCAAGTCGGGCGATGTCTTTGAGCAAGTGAGCAAAAAACTGTCAGAAATTCCAGAGATACTGGAATGTCATTTGATTTCGGGTGAGTTTGATTTTTTGGTCAAAGCGCGGCTAAAAGAGATGAGTTCTTACCGCAAGTTACTGGGCAGTATCCTAAAGCAATTGCCAGCGGCGGTGGAAACCCACAGTTTGATTGTGA
Organism: Moraxella sp. CTOTU47618; assembly: GCF_032017425.1. Lineage (NCBI taxonomy): Bacteria > Pseudomonadati > Pseudomonadota > Gammaproteobacteria > Moraxellales > Moraxellaceae > Moraxella > Moraxella sp. CTOTU47618. Next base: position 9,163 of record NZ_DALZPW010000016.1, read on the forward strand.
TGGAAGAGATTAAAGAAAGCTTGCATTTGGATGTGACAGTGACCTAACTGTCATGCAAGCTTTACGATACATGTTTTGCGACAGATGAAAAAAAAGACTGCCAAATCGCAGTCTTTTTGTGTGGTGCCGCGTTAGAATTTTGGAAATTAGCGTTTTGGAAACTCTAGCGACCAGTGGTTGACGAGTGGGTAGCGACGCTCACGCCCAAAGGCGCGGTGGGTAATCTTGGTGCCAATCGCCGCTTGACGACGTTTGTATTCATTGCGGTCTACCATACTGAGTACTTTTTTCACCACGTCTTTATCATAACCGGCTTCTACAATCGCATCATACCCAAAGTCGCGATCGATATACAGCTCTAGCATTTTATCGAGGGTATCATAATCAGGCAGACTGTCTTGGTCTTTTTGGTCAGGGCGAAGCTCGGCAGAAGGCGGACGCGTAATCACACGCTCAGGAATCACCGGCGTTTCTTCTAGTCGGTTGCGATAGTTGGCGAGGGCATATACTTGGGTTTTATACACATCTTTTAAGACATCAAATCCGCCTGCCATATCCCCGTACAATGTCGCATAGCCCACGGCCATCTCTGACTTGTTGCCAGTGGTGATGACCAGATGACCAAATTTGTTGGACAATGCCATCAAAATCATGCCACGCGCACGGGCTTGGATATTTTCTTCCGTGGTGTCGGCGGTGGTGTTGCTAAACATCGGCTCTAGCGTATGGCGCATGCCTTCAACGGCGGCATGAATCGGGCACACGGTATAAGACACGTTGAGTCGGTGCGCCTGCGCTTGCGCATCTTGTAGGCTGATTTGCGAGGTGTACTCATAGGGCATCATAACCGCATAAACTTTGTCCGCACCTAAGGCATCAACGGCGATACATAGCGTGAGCGCCGAGTCTATCCCGCCTGACAAACCAACCAATACGCCTTTAAAGCCAGAATGATTGACATAATCACGCAAGCCGACAACCAGCGCTTGATAAGTTTCAGCGATTTGGCTGAGCGCAAGCGGTGATTTGCGCTGTTCTGATAATATCACTTGACCGCTTTGGGCATCGTGACGAGCAACCACATACAGGGTATGCTGCAAAAATCTTGGTGCTTCTTGCACGATTTTACCTTGAGCGTTGACGACCATCGAGCCGCCATCAAACACCAAGTCATCTTGACCGCCCACGCTATTGGCATACACAATCGGGATATTGTGCTCAGTGGCACGACTTTTTAATAAAGCCTTACGTTGTTCTTGCTTGTTTTGCTCAAAGGGTGAGGCATTGAGGCTGATGATGATTTCCGCACCTTTTTCTTTCAGTGCGCGAATGGGAGCGTCTTGCCATAAGTCTTCGCAGATAAGTAGTCCAATGGTCAGCCCTTGATAGTCAAACAACACTTGGTTGTGACCGGTATTAAAATAGCGGCGTTCATCGAACACGCCATAGTTTGGCAAGCATTGTTTGTGATAAAAGCCTTTTTGCTGACCATTGTGAATAATAGCCACTGAGTTAAACGTGCCATTGGGGTCAATGTGCGGATAACCCACTAGCATGACGATATCTTTGACCGTGTAGAGCAATTCAAAAGCAAGTTTCACGCGTGAGGCAAGACTTGGACGTAATAACAAATCTTCAGGCGGATAACCCAGCAGTGATAACTCAGGAAAGACAATGATATTAGCCCCCTTGTCACGGGCATCTTTAGCCAGTTCTACCATTTTTTTGGCATTGTTGATGACATCACCGACAATAAATTGCTGCTGTGCCACCGCAATTTTTAGCCCTACCATAGAATCTGCTTGGCTAATCTGTTGGCTTGATGACTGAGAGGTTGGCTGAGAAACTGATTGAGAAGTTGGCTGAGCAGGTTTTTGAGAAACTGGCTGTGGGTTTGCGGGTTGGTTTGGCGTCGTAGCTTCGGCGGTCATTGACTCACTCGGCAGCTGCGTTGGTACGCTATTATCTGGTGTTAAATCAAGGTGTGACATGAAAAATCCTTCAGTAAAAATTTATTATGGGGTCGTCCCTTTAGTCATATCCGTCTAAAACGGTATGCAAGCATCACGCCGCTATTATAATTATGGGTGGCAACAGCGATGACATTACAAGATAAAATTATTCTACATTATATCGCTTTATGATATGTTTACAATTGCAATCTTTAGACGCTACAACCGAAAACGCTTTAATTCGCAAAATTAGCCTAAACATAGCATGAATAACCCATCAATGCGCAATTTTTTGCAGTATAATCAAACCTTACAATGCTAATTAACAGGCAATCATAATTCTTAATTGGCAACGATGATTCGTTCATTAGACAATGAGGTGAAGCGATGTTTACCGCAATTTTTGTGGTTTTGGTGATTATGGGGCTTAGTTGGGTTGGGATGAAATGGATGTATCCGCGACCACCACAAGGCTATTTACAGCCACAGCCAGGCGAGAGTACCGAGCTGCGAGCGTGTGATTTTTGCCATCATACGTTAGCAGAGTGGCGAGGGATTATAGAAGGGGATAAGTTCTTTTGTAATCAAGAACACCAAGCGGATTTTCATGCTGGCAAACACTACCAGCGCGCTCAAAATTAGTCGAATTTTATTTTACACTACAGACATCAGGCAAAACGCACAACGTCTTCTAACATTTTACCCACCAGGTCTTGCGCTTGGCTTTCGTTTTCTTGATAGCGTTGTAAGTTTTCTGATTTTTCAAACAAGGTCAACGCGCATAGTACCAATAACTCTTCTTGGGGTAGCTGAGGTGCTTGGCGGCGTACCTCTTGCATAAACTGGTTAATATAGCTTGCCGCACGCTGCAACGCAGGCTCTTCCGATTCTGGGCAGTTGATGGTATAGCTACGACCATTGATCAGGATATCAACTTTTTTAATGCTTTGGGCAGATGCCATAAGATTTTCCTAACGTATTCAAATGTTTTAAACATCACTAAGGCTGGCTTAAATAGGGGCGGGTTAGTTTTCGCTGTCAATTTTTGCCAAGCGCTCTAACACAAGCTTGGTATGCTCTGCCGCAACGCGATTTTTTTCAATCAGTTTTTGATTTCGTGCGGTAAAAATCTGTAATTGGTTTTGGGTTTGTTCGTATTCGGTACTTAGCATGTTGTGAGATTCGGCAAGTGACTGATAGCGCTGCTCGAGGGCTTGATACTCTTCGGCTTGTCTGGCAAGTTGTTGTTCCAAATTTTGCTGAAGTTCTTTGCTGCTATCGAGCTCAGCTTGTACCGCTTGCAGTTGGTCTGCGGTAATGGTTGGCTGCGCTTTAATACGGGTTAGCTCGCTACTGGCGAATTGATATTTGTCGCGAAGCTTAGTCAATGCGGTTTGTAGCTGGGTCAGTTGGTCAATTAGGGTGCTCATGATATGATGTCTAGTCAGTAATCGAGTGAATAATCAAGTAAATCATCAAGAGCGACGTGATGGGCGCTCGTTGACATGAATAGCAAAAGGTTTTTTTGGTATAACTATAGCGTGAAGGCTTAAAATTTGAGTGATACTTATATTATTTTACCACTTTAATAATGCCATAGTTGACCGCATTAAGGCTAGTATTATCTCAGTGTTGATATAATTTTTTGTGAAAAAAGGGTAAAGCGATGGATGATTATATTTCAGGTTGGCAGGATTGGACACAAGCATTTGAGGATTGGCATGACGTTACAATTAGTGAGTTACATGGGCTAATCTCAGGGGTGCTCAGTGTGTGTGATGCGCCAACCGAGCAAGAGTGGCAACTGCTACTGACTGAGCTGAGCTTTACCGAGCTTGAGCCAAAAGCGTTAGAGATAGTGACCGAAGAAGGCGAGGATATGGTGGCGGTGTTAACCGATGATGCCGATAGCTATCAGTTTATGCCGTTGTTGCCCGATGATGACCATCCACTGTATGAGCGTTTGATGGCACTTAAAAACTGGGCAAATGGCTTTTTGACAGGCTTTGGCGTCACCGATAGTGCGCTACGTCCGGAAGAAAATAGCCTATTTAATGACTTGGCAAAAATCGGCGCGCTGCGGATTGATGCGTATGATGACGCGCTGCAAGGCACAGACAATGCTGAAGGCGAAGTTGAATATATGGAGTTACTTGAGTTTGTGCGTATGATTCCTGTGAGTGTGTCACAAGGGCGAGTGCGTAAATCAGTCGCCAAGTTGCCGCTCATCGCAGGATTTGCCATGAATCGCCCTGTGGGTAAAGCCCAAGGGGTTGATGAGGAGCATTTGGATTTTATTGAGCAGCTACGCGATGACGAGCTCGATTGGGAAGCAGAAAAAGATACCAATGATGATTTTGTTACCCATATGGTCATAGATGCCATGACAGGTAAAAAGCCGAATTGATGCTAATACCCTATTTCGACTAGATTTACCCTGATAGGGTGTTTTAATGGTTTAAAATTTGAGAAAAATGGAACGACTATGGGCTATCCATCCAATGCCGTAGACTGGTTAACAAAGCTGATTGGTTTTAACACTGTCAGTCGCTACTCCAATTTGCAATTGATTGAGTATGTGGCGAGTTATTGTGAGCAGTTGGGATTGTCGCCACGTTTGACCTTTAATGCCGATAATACCAAAGCCAACCTCTTTGTGACTGTCCCTGTGATGGGTAAGGGTGATACCGTAACGACAGGGGGTTTTGTGTTTTCTGGGCATACTGATGTGGTGCCCGTTGATGGGCAGGCATGGGATACCGATCCGTTTGTGGCGACCATTATAGAGGATAAGCTATACGGGCGTGGGGCTTGTGATATGAAAGGCTTTATTGCTTGCGCCTTAACCCTATTGCCCACTGTGGTGCAAGCAAGCCGCGATAAGAGGCTAGGCAAACCGATTCATCTGGCACTGTCGTATGACGAGGAAGTGGGTTGTTTGGGTGCGCCATTACTGCTTGCGGATTTAAAAGCGCAAGGCATTAAGCCCGACTACTGTATCGTCGGTGAGCCGACCATGATGAAAATGGTTACCGCGCATAAAGGCATCCAAGTGTATCGCTGCCGCGTGCATGGCAAATCGGTGCATTCATCGCTGACCCCGCAAGGCGTCAATGCCATCAGCTATGCCAGTAAAATTATCAATTTTATTGATAAACTTGCCGAGCAATTGCAACAACGTAACGACCAAGACATGGCGTTTGATGTGCCATTTTCCACCTTGTCAGTGGGCACTATTACCGGCGGTACAGCAACCAATATCGTGCCCAACCTGTGCGAATTCACCTTTGATTACCGTAATTTGCCGCACATGAATGAAAGCCAAGTGATTGAGCCGATTCGCGCCTTTATCAAAACCCTTGAGCCTAAGATGCACGCCATTGACAGCGACACGGGCATTGAGCTAACTCGCAACGAAAATGTCCCTGCGATGACCGATAAAGATAGCCAAGCCTTGCAACAGCTCATAGAAAATTTGGTAGATGAACAACATCGTCATAAAGTAGCGTATGCCACCGAAGGCGGGCAGTTTACCAATGCAGGTATTCCGACGGTGATTTGTGGACCTGGCGATATTGGCAATGCCCATAAAGCCAATGAGTTTGTCAGTCTAAACCAATTAGCAAAATGCGAAAGCTTCTTACAGCAAATTCTTCAACAATGCTGTGACAGCCATTAAATTTTTTGGAAATATCATGTCAAATCAATTAACCATACAGTTGTTGCCAAAGCTCCCCCAAAGCGAATTTGCCAAACGCCGTGCCAAACTTGCTGAAGCCTTGCCAAACAATAGCATTGCGATTTTGCAAACAGCACCCGCGCATATCCGCAATAACGATGCTGAGTACAAATACCGCGCCGACAGCAGTTTTTTTTACCTGACTGGCTTTACCGAGCCAGAATCCGTCATGGTTTTGGAAAAAACTGACCATGCCGTCAACTACACGTTATTTTTACGTGAGAAAGACAAACTACGTGAGATTTGGGATGGTAAACGGGTAGGGCTTGAGGGGGCAACCGCAGATTTTGGCGCGGATAAAGCGATTGCCATTGGCAAAATTGATGAGGTGATGCCGACCCTGATTTTTGGTAAAAAACACGTGTTTGCCCGCTTTAATAATGAGCTGATTGGCTGGCTTAATCAAGCCAAGCAGCTGCAGCGCGGCGAAGGTGTGGTCGATACCGTCACCAATATTGATAGCCTTATCAATGAAATGCGGCTGATAAAAGATGAATCTGAAATTGCACGCATGAAAGTCGCTGCCCAAATCAGTGCTTACGGGCATATTCGCGCCATGCAAAGCGTGGCACCCTTGATGCAGAAAAATCAGGGCAATGAAAGCCGACTGGAAGCTGAAGTTAATTATGCTTTTGCCCAATACGGCTGCGTACCCTCTTACAATAGTATCGTGGCTGGCGGGGACAATGCCAATATTTTGCACTATGTCGAAAACGACCAACCGCTGCACGACGGCGACTTGGTGATGATAGATGCGGGCGCCGAATACCAACATTATGCCGGTGATATCAGCCGTACTTTTCCTGTGAGTGGCAAGTTCAGCGACGTGCAAAAACAGGTGTATGATATTGTGCTAAATGCCAATATTGCCGCCATCAACAGCCTAAAAGCAGGCGAACATGGCAAAATCCATCATGAAACTGCGCTTAAAGTACTGACCCAAGGTTTGATTGATTTGGGGATTTTGACAGGCGATGTCGATGAGTTGATTGCTGATAAAGCCTACTTACCGTTCTATATGCATGGCACAGGGCATTGGCTCGGCTTAGATGTGCACGATGCAGGGCGCTATACGGGCGATGACGGCAAACCCAGAAAGCTTGAAAAAGGCATGGTAATTACCGTAGAGCCAGGCTTGTATTTTGCGCATGACAATACATTGGTACCCGAGAAATATCGTGGTATTGGCATTCGGATTGAGGATGATGTGGTCATTACTGAAGGTGAGCCGCTGGTTCTCACCCGTGATGTACCAAAAACAACGGACGCGATTGAAGCGCTAATGCAGCAAAAAGTGCATTCATAGATATCATCCATAGCTATATGGATAGCTGAGCTTTATATGATACAAACCTAGATGATACAAACAAAAAAAAGCCCAAGACAGTTGGGCTTTTTTAAGCTCAATCGTTTATCGGCATTTTAGGCATCCGCTGATGGATGTGCCAAATGCTCGATTTTATCTTCGGGTAAGTTTGTCAATAAATGAATGCGCTGAGAGAGTTGGCGTAATACTTGGCTAAAGGCGGCTTTTTCCACATCACTATCGGCTGATACACTGTCGGTATCATTGATATGCCAATGTGCGGTTAGCGGGAATTTGCCATCAATGTCCGCATGTTGCTGTAAAGAATTGCACAGCCCAATCACCAAATCAATCTTTGGCGCGTTGTCTTGTAAAAACTGCTCGACGGATTTGGGCGCTAAGCTTGCGACATCATAACCTTCTTGTTTTAATACCTCAAGCGTGAATGGGTGCGCGCTAGGGGATGGCTCAACGCCTGCGCTATAGGCTACAAAACGGTCACCGCCAATTTTATTTAAAATGGCTTCTGCCATTAGGCTACGGCTAGCATTGTGCTTGCACAAGAACAACACGTTATAAGGCTGCGTCATCAATAATTTCCTTGTCATCAATCTGCGAACGGTCAACACGTTGGGACGTGCAATTTTTGATAATAAAATTTTACCTTTAATGGCAAAAAATTGCTATCAAAATCCCCACAATTGTGCAAGTTAAAACCGTTGACATTAACCGCTTGGTTTTGCCAGCAATTCGATATCAAATAGGTTAAAAAACCATTTATTCCAAAAAGTAATGTTTAGTATAAAAATAATTTACGTTAAATGAATGTTAAAAATAATCATCATAACCCATTGATGTTATTGTGTTTTAGACAATCCTAAAAAAATAATGACTGACTTGTATAACTTTTGGTTGGGTTTTGTGAAAAGAAAGTTTGACATTAACTATTGATTCATGAAAAATCTACATACTGCAAGATTCTCGTTGCAATTTTTTCATTTAATCACATTCGACTAGGGAGGGATTATGAGCACTAATCACAAGTCGTCTCATTCCCAGTGGAGCTCAAAGATTGGGTTTTTAATGGCTGCCGTGGGTTCTGCGGTCGGTCTTGGCAGTATTTGGAAGTTTCCTTACATGACAGGCGATAGCGGTGGCTCGGCATTTGTTATCGTGTTTATCATCAGTATCGCGCTCATTGGTTTTCCAGTGTTGGTCACTGAATGGCTGATTGGTCGCCGTGGTCAAAGTAACCCAGCAGCAAGTTTTCGCAAAGCGGCGGTAGCCAATAACACCTCACCTGCTTGGAGTCTGCTTGGCTACTTTGGTATTTTAGCTGCTTTTATGATTTTGTCATTTTATAGTGTGATTGGCGGTTGGTCGCTTAATTACACCTTAAAAGCCGGTATCAATGCATTTGGTGGTCTCAATGCCGACGCCACTGGCAAAATTTTTGAGACGATGTTGGCAAATCCAACCGAAATGACGTTGTGGCACACGGCGTTTATGGGATTGACGGCGCTAATTGTGGCTGGCGGTGTATCAGCAGGTATTGAGAAAGCATCAAAAATCATGATGCCTGCGTTGGCTTTTATCCTATTATTTATCGTGGGATATAACGCGATTAATATGGATTTTGCCAAAGGCGCCGAGTTTTTGTTTAAGTTTGACTTGCAGCGTATGCAGGAAGTTGGTGTGGGTAAAGTGCTGATGGCGGCACTGGGACATGCGTTCTTCTGTCTGTCACTGGGTATGGCGATCATGGTGAGTTATGGTTCATACCTAAAACAAGATGTGGATTTATTGGCAACCGCGCGCACGGTGATTATTTGGGATATTATCTTTTCACTGGCGGCAGGTCTTGCGATTTTCCCAATTTTATTTAGCAATCATCTTGATCCAGCGGCAGGTCCCGGTTTGGTGTTTGTGACCTTGCCAATCGCTTTTGGTCAAATGAGTCTAGGTGTGGTAGTAGGTACTTTATTCTTCTTGTTATTGACCTTTGCGGCATTGACGTCGTCTATTTCAATTCTTGAACCCATTGTCGAATTCTTGGAAGAAAAAACCCCAATGAGCCGTAAAATCTGTACGATAGTAGGGGCAGTGGCAACGTGGGCAGTCGGTGTACTTGCGTTATTATCATTCAATAAATTGTCTGATTTTGCGGTATTTACTATCCACAAAAACGGTAAAGACATCCCACAAGGTATCTTTGACGCGCTCGATTATACTTCTAGTAAAATCATGCTACCTTTGATTGGTTTGGGTACCATTATCCTCATTGGCTGGTTTATCAACCAAGAATCGGTAAAACGTGAATTGGGGCTCGATGGCATGAAATGGACTATTTGGCAAATTGTGGTAAAATTTGTCGCACCGATTGGTATCATCGCTGTATTTTTAACGGAGTTACTGGGTTAATTCCAATGGCTTTATCTCAATAGCTTTAGTTAATTAATTGCTCACAATAAAAAACCCCGACGATTCGGGGTTTTTTGTTTCAATGAAACATTAATCAGTGCCATATTCTTGGCGTTTTGTGGCAAAAAAGCGCTCCAGTCGATCCATCGCTTCATGCAAATCTGATGCATTGGGCAAAAATACCACGCGAAAATGGTCAGGTGCATGCCAGTTAAAGCCCGTACCTTGTACCATCAAGACTTTTTCTTGCAGTAATAATTCCATCATAAACTGCATATCATCTTCGATTGGATAAATCTCACGGTCAATTTTTGGGAAACAATAAAACGCCCCTTGTGGCATGGTACATGAGATACCTTTAATGGCGTTTAGGCGCTCGATAGCGATGTTGCGCTGCTGATACAGGCGACCGGTTGGTGCGGTCAAGGCTTGCATACTTTGATAGCCACCCATCGCCGTTTGAATCGCGTATTGTGAAGGGACATTGGCACACAGCCGCATCGATGATAGCATGGTTAACCCTTCAATAAAATCAGCCGCATGGTGTTTTTTACCCGATAACATCATCCAGCCTGAACGAAAACCTGCGATACGGTGCGACTTTGACAAGCCATTGTATGAGATAACCAAGCAGTTTTTGGCAAGGGTGCACATCGGTACATGCACGGCATCATCATACAGCACGCGGTCATAAATCTCATCCGCCATCAGTACAAGCCCGTGTTTTTCTGCTAGTGCCACGATTTTTTTTAAATTTTCGGTAGAATAAAGCGCGCCTGTTGGGTTGTTTGGGTTGATGACCACAATGCCTTTGGTGCGCTCATTGATTTTGCTTTCGATATCGGCAATATCTGGCTGCCAGTTGTCGGCTTCATTACACAGATAATGAACCGCTTTACCCCCTGCCAAATTCGTCGCCGCTGTCCAAAGCGGGTAGTCAGGCATAGGAATCAGCACTTCATCGCCGTCATCCAGTAACGCTTGCATGGTCATCACAATCAGTTCAGAGACACCATTGCCCAAATACACATCGGCAACGTCTACCGCTTCTAACAATCCTTTGGCTTGGTAATACTGCAAAATCGCTTTACGCGCGGCAAAAATCCCTTGAGAGTCTGAATAGCCAATCGCATTGGGCAAATTCATCGCCACATCTGATAAAATCTCTTGCGGCGCTTCAAACCCAAATGGGGCAGGGTTGCCAACATTGAGTTTGATGATTTTATGACCTTGTGTCTCCATGCGGTTGGCAGTTTGTAGCAAAGGACCGCGAATGTCATAGCACACGTTTTGCAGTTTGTTGGATTTGTTCAAAGTTTTCATGGTAGATACATCACTACTAGGTTTGGGATTGGGTTTGGGATTAGGTTTAGAATGGTTGGGTTGAAAATTGGTAGCAGCAGGCGTCGTCGGTTGAGCCGTTTGACCCTGCCACGGATTCGCTTGATTGGCATCGCTTGATGCTTGTGCTACAGTAGTATCATTGACCGTATTCGCCGCTAACGCTTGGGTGCTGACGCTTTGACTTTCCACCCCAGTACCCGATAGCAAATAGCTTTCGCTGCACCCTAACAGACTGGCAAGCACAGGCAGTTTATTGGACACGATGCCATTGGAGCCGCGCTCCCAATTAGAAATCGCGGCACGGCTAACTTTAGCACCAGCTTGGGTCATTAAATCGGCAAGTTCGGCAGTGGTCAAACCTTTGCTTTTACGCAGCTGCGTCAAGCGTTGTCCAGCCGATAGTTTAGCGTCAGTGAGCATAGCGGGGGAGTTCCGTTTGAGTATTAATAAATCATATCAGACTTTTGTCAGAAATACTGACATTTTTAGGCGTAAGTGAGGCTGAATAACTGCCAATAGATAAACTACGCTTGTCAGCATAATAATGCAAGAAAAACTTACAATTTTTTAACTAACAACTTTTTAACTAACAATAAGGAGATTTGCTATGGAAGATTTTTACCAATTGTCCGCGACCGATATTCGAGGTCAGCTATTTGATTTTGACACCCTTAGAGGTAAAGTCGTATTGATTGTGAATACCGCGAGCAAATGCGGCTTTACCCCACAGTTTGAGGGCTTAGAAAAACTATACCAAGCTTACAAAGACCAAGGATTGGTGGTGTTGGGTTTTCCCTGCAACCAATTTGGTCAGCAAGATCCTGGCAATGAAGCGCAAATTAGTGAGTTTTGCCAAATCAATTATGGCGTGACCTTTCCGATGATGGCGAAAGTTGACGTCAATGGTAAAGACACCCATGCTGTGTATCAGTTTTTAAAATCACAGCCACAGGGTAAGGGTATGTTGGGCGACGCCATCAAATGGAACTTTACCAAGTTTTTAGTTGACGCACATGGTAGAGTCGTAGATCGTTTTGCACCGACCAAAGCCCCCCAAGACCTTGAGACGGATATCAAAGCACTACTGGCGCAACAGTGAGAAAATGCGGGAGAGAGAAAAATAAAAAGGATTTAATTGGGGGAATTAAATCCTTTGGGTGACAAGCGATAGAGACATTGTTATTATTGTTATCTTATTATTCTTATTGTTAGCTATGACCTTGCTGGCCATGTAGGTATGATAGGGTTTTTATGTGACAACCACATGACATACTCAGTAAAATTTTTTTAAAAATTTTAACATTTGCCAAAAAAAATCGTTGACAGCAAAAATAAATTCTCTATAATACCCACCACAGACGATGGGTCGTTAGCTCAGTTGGTAGAGCGTCTGCCTTACACGCAGAATGTCGGCGGTTCGAATCCGTCACGACCCACCAATTTGACAAGTTTGGGTCATCGTCATCAGCTACCGTGCAGTGGTAGTTCAGTTGGTTAGAATACCGGCCTGTCACGCCGGGGGTCGCGGGTTCGAGTCCCGTCCGCTGCGCCACTTTTTCTTTGATAAAAAGATAAGTGTTAAAAAACAAAATTTTTTAAGTTTTATGCCTCAAATCTCCCCTGATTTGAGGTTTTTTTTCGCTTAAATTTTATACCAAGTTATTGATTTTAAAAAATATATTATTTTATACATTTTTTTGTTCATATTATTTTGAAAATTGGTTTGGATTGTTAAGTTGAAAAGATATCTATTTTTAATATTTAAGTAAAACTAACGTGACCAAAAGCTTGTGACCAAAACATGACGATTTTGTGAGCAAAAATTTTGGCTGACGGTCTGTTAGGGTCACCCGCCAATTATTAAAGCCAATGATTAAAATAGAAAAAGTACAGTAAAAATTAAAAGGCGGATTTCATTACAAGCTGTCAGGCAACCAAAATTCATGCAATCGAACAACAAAGTCTCGGATTTTATTGCATGAGCTATGCCGCAAGATCCCCATCGCCTCACTACCAAATTGCCAATGCGTTTTCCTTGAGCCCATCATTGAAATCATCCGATTATCCAATGGGGTCGTAGCCCAGACGAGGCGTCAGTTAGTCAAATGAAAGTAGATAAATAGATAACTAATGTTGGATTAACCACTTTATAATTATAGTAAATTATTAAATAAAATTAATTAATCCTATTTTCTCTGCTCTACTAAAATGTTACAGTATGTTAAGATATATATCCTTCATAATCAAAAACTTAGTTTTGTTTTTGTGGTATATACGCCCTGTGAAATCTTGCTATAATTTGAAATATTGTAAATAATTTGTTAAGGTTGCTTTCCAGTTAATCTAATGAAAAGATATCTTTATGAGTTTTGTGAAAGTCGAAAAATTCGGCCCTTTCCCTCGGGTTAATCGTCCTGTTTTTATTGCCTCCGCATTGCTGATTGTCGGATTTATTATTTTTGGTTCATTATTTGGTGAGTTGGCAGGTGAGGTTTTTAACCAACTACAGTCTTTTATTACCCACCGTTTTCGTTGGCTTTTTATCATTTTGATGAATGTCACGGTGGTGTTTAGCCTATATATTGCCTTGAGTCGTTATGGCGATATTCGACTTGGGCATCAGACAGAGCATCCTGAGTATAGCTTACTATCATGGTTTGGGATGCTGTTTAGTGCGGGGATTGGGATTGGTCTGTTGTATTGGGGGACAGCCGAGCCGTTATATCATTTTATGTCGCCTCCGATGGGGCAAGCTGAAACCGTAGAAGCGGCTAAACAAGCGATGAGTATTTCGTTTTTGCATTGGGGGATTCATGCGTGGGCGTTGTATTGTGTCGTAGCATTGTCATTGGCGTATTTCCATTATCGCCGTGGCTTGCCGTTGTCGATTCGCTCGGTGCTATACCCGTTGATTGGTCAAAAAATCTATGGCAAATGGGGGCATGTGGTCGATACCCTTGCCGTGTTTGGCACGATGTTTGGGGTGGTGACTTCCTTGGGGCTGGGTGCGATGCAAATCAACGCAGGCTTTAGCAATGTGTTTGGTATTCCCAACAATGTCCCAGTACAGCTTTGTCTGATTGCGATTATTACCGCGATGGCGACGTTATCAGTGATGATGGGGCTGGATAAAGGGATTAAACGCTTAAGCGATATCAATATTGTGCTGACTGTGTTGCTGCTTGGCTTTATGTTATTTTTTGGTCCGACCCAGTTTATCATTGATAGTTTTATCGAAAATATCGGCAATTATGTCAGCCAACTTATTCCACTAGGATTTTGGAGTGAGGCGTATAGCAATACGGATTGGCAGGCAAATTGGACGATTTTTTATTGGGCATGGTGGGTGAGTTGGTCGCCATTTGTGGGAATTTTTGTGGCGCGTATTTCTCGGGGTCGTACTATCAGAGAGTTTATTTTTGGGGTGTTATTTATCCCGATGCTGTTGTTGTTCTTTTGGTTTACCACCTTTGGCGGCAGCGCGGTACACATGGAATTGATGGGCAATTATGGGCTGATAGAAGCAGTCAAAGCCGATTATGGTAGTGCGATTTTTAAACTGATTGAATATTATCCTTTAACCAAGCCTTTGACGCTGGTGATTGTGGTGATGATTATGTTGTGGTTTGTCACTTCATCAGATTCGGCAAGCCTTGTGATTGATATGCTCACGGCAGGCGGCGATACTAATCCGCCAAAAATCCAGCGGTTATTTTGGGCATTGAGCCAAGGGGTGATTGCTGCAGTATTATTGGTGGCAGGTGGGTTATCTGCGTTGCAAGCGGTCGCAATTATTGCAGGCTTTCCGTTTGCCATCGTGGTGTTTGTGATGATGTATTGTTTATGGCGAGGGCTAACACGAGATAGATTGACCTTGTACCGTAATCAACAATGGTATATCACGGCAGAGTCTGCTGAACATAATTCAGCGAATGAGTTTATTGATGAGCACTTATTGCTCGGTCCGCCCGTGGTGGCTAAAGATGAGTAATATTGTTTTTCTTGATTAACATAAATGGACGGGTGCAAGCGTCGCAAAGCTGATGCCCGTCTAGGCAGTCAACCAAATGGGCATTAATTGACAGAGTGACAGCCTAGACATGTGTTACAAACAAAAACGCTATAACAAACGCCTAATCTATGGCAATATTTGATATGCCCATAAAATTGTATACCCATAAAATAATGAGGAAACCCCAATGAGCAAGCCTGAAAAACCTTTTATTGCGCTTAATATCGCAATCTTAACTGTATCAGACACCCGCAGTTTAGAAGAAGATACCTCTGGTAAATACCTAGCCGATAGCCTTGTCGAATCAGGGCATACCCTGGCAGAGCGAGCCATACGCACCGATGATATTTATCAAATCCGTGCTATCGTGAGTCAATGGATTGCCGACCCTGCGATTCACGCTATCATTACCACAGGCGGGACAGGTTTTTATATCCGTGACCAAATCCCTGAAGCCCTAAGCCCGCTGTTTGATAAAGAAGTACAAGGGTTTGGTGAGATGTTTCGCGCGTTATCTCGTGATGAAATCGGCATGTCAACCTTGCAATCTCGTGCGCTAGCAGGCATGGCGAATAATACGGTGATTTTTTGTTTACCTGGCTCCTCGGGTGCCTGTCGCACGGGCTGGGAAGGCATCATCAAAGAACAGCTCGACAACCGTACCCGTCCGTGTAACTTTGTGCCGCATCTGATGCGTGAAAATCCAAAACATGACCATTAAATTGGCAGGGGTGGTGATTTTGGCGGGGGGTGAATCATCTCGGATGGGTTCACCCAAGGCGCTATTAAGCTTGCCAAATGGCGAGACTTTGCTTGATTTTCATATTCGTCATGCCAAACGCTTAAATGTCCCTGTCATGGTGGCGGATAATGGTAAGCGCTTATGTCATGATACAACCGTCAAAATCATTGATGATTATCTGCCAAATCAACAAAATGGCAAAGGGGGAGGGGCGTTATCAGCCATGGCAAGTGCCATGAATCAAGTCATGTCTCCTTACCATTATTTACTGGTGATAAGCTGTGATAGTTTGGTTCAAGCCAATCAAGTTTTTGATAAGTTGCATTATGCGGCAACCGATAATGAAGCGGTGATTTATTTAAAAGCTGAAAAAGATTATCCATTGTTGGGTTTGTATCGTACGGATTTATTAATAAAATTAAACGATTATTTGGATAAGGGTCAGCGCGCAGTGATGAAATTTTTGGCGGATAAAAAAATACAAACCGCTGCATTGCCAAATGAATGGATAGCTTTAGCAAATTTTAATACCAAAAATGAATTTGATTTGGCGTTGAACTCACTCAATGAAATAGGATAAATAGGTCAAATTTTGGGAAATTATTCACATTAACAGGATATAAAATAATTTCATCAATTAAGGGTAGGATTAAGGGTATGAGTTAAAATTTAGGCATGGTAATTGCATTTTTAAATTACCTTGTTTGATTATGTTGGAAAACTGCTATGCCTTCAATCAGTAGCCCTGTGAGTGTTGAACTTTTTCCCCATGACAGCGTGAAAGAAAATCGTTTTGACCTTCTTACAACCCCCAAACATGCAAAAGCTGTACAAAATCAGGGCAAAGTGTATCTGGTTGGTGCAGGTACAGGCGACCCCGAACTCTTGACCATCAAAGCCTATAAAACCATCTTGCAAGCGGATGTGATTTGTTATGACAATCTGGTGAGTGATGAGATTTTGGCACTTAATACAACGGCAGAAAAAATCTATGTGGGTAAAAAATGCCACAAGCACAGCATGCCCCAGCAAGACATCAATAGCTTATTGGTCACCCTAGCGCAACAAGGCAAAACTATTGTACGCTTAAAGTCGGGCGACCCGTTTATCTTTGGGCGTGGCGGTGAAGAAATGCAAACCGTGATTGGTGCAGGGGTAGCGTGTGAATCGATTGCCGGCATTACTACCGCGCTAGCAGTCGCCAATAGCGTCAATATTCCGCTCACCCATCGTGACTATGCGCAATCCGTTAAGTTTGTAACAGGGTTTTTAAAGACGGATACGCCGAATGAGCAATATGCAGAGCTGCTTGCCGATAATCAAACCGTGGTGTTTTATATGGGATTAAATACCTTGCCAAATTTAACCCAAGGTCTGTTACAAGCGGGTAAATCAGCTGATACACCATTTGCGATTATTGCCAATGTCAGTCGTCCTAACGAGCAAGTTTTGGTGGGTACGCTAAGCACTATTCAAGCATTGCAAAATGACGCTAAACTGCCATCGCCTGCGGTGATGATTATGGGTGATGTGGTATCGCTGTATCATCAATTAAATGCGCCTACTTTAACGTATGCCGCATTGTAGCATTGTAGAGATGATAAGACTGTACATATTTTAGCCATAATTAATCGGTTAATCAGTAATTAGTCAGAGTGACAACTATGATGACATAGGGGGAGCTGATTGCTTACCCTCTATTTTTGTCAACACCTAAAACATAAAAAAGGCATGCGGTTTTGATGCCTTTTTTATGTTTGTGAGAGTGTTGTGCGGGGTTTGGGCAAATTCAATCTGTCGTTACAGTTAATAAAGACTAAATCATTACCACGCCATTGGTCACGCTCACAGGGTAGGATTTTAACGCCACTTGCTCATCATCAATGCATTTACCTGTCGCCAAGTCAAAGCGTTGTTTATACATGGGTGATGCGACATATCGTACCTTTTGTCCGTCAATTTCACAGCTACCGAGTAGTCCACGAGAGATAACATTGGCTTGGCTAAAAGGGTCAAAGTTGTGCATGGCAAAAACGTCATCATTTTGGGTACGAAAGATAGCCACTTGCTCACCGTTTACCAACGCACACACGCCTGTCTCGGGGATGATATCGTCAATTTTACAGATTTCATTCATCGTAATTTTCCATTGTTTTGATTGAAAATGGCAGGCTAAATTAGCGCCATTTTGCTATGGTTAACCATTAAGCAAGCTCGATGTCCGCTTGGGCGGCAATAGCGTTGTAAGCTAATCCTTGCTTTTCCTCAGCCGTTGCAGGGCGGATTTGGTGACGCTCTTCGACAAACACCACGTTGTCATCGACTTTGTCACTGTTGATAAAGTGCTTAAAACGTTTTAAACGTTCTGGGTCAGAAAGGGTGGTTTTCCATTCGCACTGGTAAGCGTCAATGTCCGCTTGCATTTGGGTTTCAAGCTCATGAGCAATGCCCAAGCTGTCATTGATAACCACGTCTTGAATATACTCAAGACCACCTTCCATTTTTTCACGCCAGACTGACGTGCGTTGTAAGCGGTCACCAGTTTTGATATAAAACATTAAGAAACGGTCTATGTATTTAACCAGTGTGGCTGTGTCCAAGTCACTGGCAAATAGTTCAGCGTGACGAGGACGCATGCCGCCGTTGCCACAGACATAAAGGTTCCAGCCGTTTTCGGTGGCGATAATACCGATATCTTTGCCTTGGGCTTCAGCACATTCACGGGTACACCCCGATACCCCAAATTTGATTTTATGCGGGGCACGTAAGCCTTTATAACGGTTTTCCAGTTCGATCGCCAAGCCAACGCTATCATCAACCCCATAGCGACACCAAGTGCTGCCGACACAAGACTTAACAGTCCGTAGTGATTTGCCATACGCATGACCTGTTTCAAACCCTGCATTTATTAAACGTTCCCAAATTGCAGGCAATTGGTCACTACGTGCACCAAATAAATCCACACGTTGCCCACCAGTGATTTTGGTGTAAAGTCCAAAATCGCGTGCTACCTCACCTAAGACAATGAGTTTTTCGGCAGTAATTTCACCACCTGCAATCCTTGGTACGACAGAGTAAGTACCATCTTTTTGGATATTGCCCAAGAAAGCGTCATTGGTGTCTTGTAGCGCAACCAGTGGTTTATCTAAGATATAGTCATTCCAACATGATGCCATAATCGAGCCAATCGTAGGCTTACAGATTTCACACCCGTCACCATGACCGTATTTTTCAATCATTGCCTCAAAGGTACGGATATTACCGACTCGTACCAAGTGATATAGTTCTTGGCGAGAGTAAGCGAAATGCCCGCAGATGTGATTTTTGACTTCAATACCACGTTTTTTGAGTTCTGATACTAAGGTATCTTTGACGATTTGGGCGCAGCCGCCACAGCCTGTGCTGGCTTTGGTACAGACTTTAATGTCTTCATACGTGAGTGCGCCATTATCAATCGCCGAGCAGATTTGACCTTTGCTGACGTTATAACATGAGCATAGGGTAGCGGTATCGGGCAGATTTTCAACGCCCATAACGGGTTTTTCGACATTTGGTAAAATCAAGCTTTCTGGGTGTAATGGTAAATCAATACCATTTAAAAATAACTGGAGCAAGTTGCTGTAATCTTCCGTATCACCCACAAGTACCGCACCGAGCAAGCGTTTGCCATCGTCCGAGGTGACTAATTTTTTATACACGCCTGTTTTGGGATTTTGATACACAAAGCTTAAACTGTCTTTGATTTTGCCATGGGCATCGCCAATACTGCCGACAT
>NZ_DALZPW010000017.1:0-21835 GCF_032017425.1 Moraxella sp. CTOTU47618
TTGCTCATATCACTCAATTGTTGAGAAATATGTGCTTGTGAATACAGCTTCTAAGGGTTTATACTACTAATCGTTAAACCACTAATTTTTCAACTGCTAATCGTTATACTAGCATTTTTTTGGCGATACACACTGGTACACATTGAGGCAATCAAAATGATGTTTCTTGAACTTCATGAAGGCACGATTGGTTTGGACGATATAAAGCGTATCGTCCACAAGTTACTTGAGAACAAGGCGGTGTTTAGACAGTTAAGTCCACAACTTTACAATGATTTGGCTTATATCATCACCCCGACGCTCGCAAGCGACCACAATGAAGCCAATATCCGTGCCAAATTTCACGAAGTTGTGCAAAATTTTGTGATTCAAGGCGACAGTGGTCAGCCCATGCGGTTTTATCGTGATGAACAATTTAATCGCTTGTACTTTGCTGATGAAGCAGGCTGGAAAGAAGCGCAGGGTTTTGAAGCGCGGGAAATGGATGCAAGCTTACTGAAAAAACAATTACCTAAGCTTTAAAATCAGCTTTAAAAAAAGCTGTTAACAAGAGATTAGCAAAAGGACGGGCAAAGTGCCAAAACACTTCACATCCGTCCTTTCGTTTGCTACGGTCAACTAAGTACGCTCTCGCACAATGAAGGGACGAGTCAGCAAGTCTTCATACGTGCCTTTGATGAGGATATCTTTGCTCACCTGTTGGATATTGGTATAGCCACCAAATGCCATACTGATGTCCATCTCGTTGTAGATAATTTCAAGCGCGCGGCGCACACCGTCCTCGCCATATGCCCCCAAGCCATACAAAAACGACCGACCAATCATGGCGGCTTTTGCACCAAGGGCAATGGCTTTGAGCACCTCTTGACCTGAGCGTACGCCACTGCCCAAGAAAATCTCGCAGCTAGTGGCATGGCGTTGATGATAAAAAAATCTGCCAAGACATAATGAATTAAAGTTTTAATATTATGCCAATAATCTATATTGGCTTTTCAGCTTAACGCCATAATATCCATGATGGAAAAAGGATAATATAACGTCTTGGTAGCGGTAACTAGCACAGGTATTTTATCAGCAAATTTCAGTATCTCTTGTTCTGGCAGCTCGGCAATATCAATCGACTGCCAGCGTATATCGGCAACGGCTTGTGCTTGCAGCAATAAGCTTTCAGCGATTTCACACAGATGACAGCCCACTGTGCCATATAATCGCCAAGTAGTTGCGTCAGGCATAATTTGCTCGTGGATGTTTGTCATGTTTTGCGTGTCGAAGTCGGACATATTCTGCCTTAGCATATAGCCAAAAATGCCATAATACGTTATATTTTTAGCTTAAGCCATCGCTGCTTTTGCCCCCGCCGCTAGGAATACATCGTGCCTAAATCCAAACCAACTACCAAAAAAACTGCTACCAAAATGTCGTTAAAGCCCAAAGTCGTCAATACAGCTTTACCACCCACCAACCGCGGTATCGGTGTTGGCGGCTGGTTCAAGCGTATTTTGCTCATTGTTATTGCCTGTTTTGTTGCGTTTCATGTCATAGTTGCCGCCTTATTGGTTGTCTGGAAAACCCAGCCTATCAACAACAGCATGTTCATGATACTGTATCGCTTGGGCAATTTTGCCCCTGTCAGTCAGACCTGGGTGGATGATAATCAAATTTCGGTGAATGTAAAACGCGCGGCGATTGCCAGTGAAGATGCCAACTTTGTCAATCATGCTGGCTTTGATGTGCAGGGCATTGAGAATGCGATTAAGAAAAATGAAAAAGCGGGGGCTATCAGCGCGGGCGGCTCAACCATTAGCCAACAGCTTGCCAAGAATTTATTTTTATACCCCAATCGCTCGTATTTTCGCAAAGGCGAAGAAGCGTTAATTACCTTGATGATTGAAAATATGTGGACCAAAGAGCGGATTTTGCTTGCTTATCTCAATGTCGCAGAGTTTGGCAAAGGCGTGTATGGCATTGAAGCAGCCGCTCAGCACTACTACCATAAGTCGGCAGCGCATTTGACCAAGCGACAAGCCGCATCTTTGATTGCCATGCTACCTAACCCCAAATATTTTGAAGACCACCGTAACGACCGCCGCCTGCTTAACAAAACCCAAATTATTTTACGGCGCATGGGTGCGGCAGATTTGCCCGACACGGAATAGTCAAGAAACTCATTTATCATTACACGCTTATCATTACATTGTTAACTTTACACTGTTAAAAATGCTTGACCATAAAAGGACTGTGCTATGCCAAACACTGCTAAACAAGATAGACCCAGCGAAGAGTATGTATCAGAAATTAATCCGATACTAGGCTTTAACAGTATTTGCTACCCAAACGTGTTTGAATACCAACAAAACGATAGCGAGCTGTATTTTAATCGTGAATTGTCACTGTTACAGTTCCATCAGCGGGTACTCGCCCAAGCCACCAATCCCCGCCACCCACTGCTTGAAAGACTATTTTTCTTGATCATTTTTTCATCCAATTTAGATGAATTTTTTGAAATCCGTGTCGCAGGCTTGATGCAAAAAGTACAAATGGGCGATGTGGTGAGCAGTATCGATGGTATACGCCCCAGTAAGGTTTTGTCATATATCTCTGAAATCGCCCATCATGCGGTAGATGAGCAATACCGTATTTTGAACGATGAAATTTTGCCTGCACTGGCGGAGCAAGACATTCGCTACTTAAAACGTGATGAATTGACCCAAGAGCAAGCCGCATGGGTAAAAAAATACTTTGCCGAACAAGTCGCGCCGGTGCTGACGCCGATTAGTATTGACCCTGCGCATCCTTTTCCTAGATTGGTCAATAAAAGCTTGAATTTTATGGTGGGCTTAGAGGGCAAAGATGGCTTTGGTCGCGATATTAACATGGCAATTGTCCCTGCACCCCGAAGCTTACCGCGGGTTATTCGCTTACCCAATGAACTGACAGGCGGTAAAGAACATCATATCATGCTCACCGCAGTGATTCACGGGCATATCGAAGACTTGTTCCCTGGCATGACGGTCACTGGCTGCCACCAATTTCGTTTGACCCGTAACGCCGATTTAGATTTATCCGATGATGTCGAAGACTTGGCGAAAGCGTTGGAAGGTGAGTTAGAGAACCGACGATTTGGTGCCAAAGTGCGCTTAGAAGTGACGACCTATTGCCCACAGCCGATGGTGGATTATCTACTTGATGAGTTTGGTTTAAGCCAAGAGCAGCTATACCGTGTCAATGGTCCTGTCAATTTGACGCGCTTGTTGTTTGATTTTAAAATCCCAAATTTGCGTTATCAGTCGTTTAATCATGCCATTCCCAAAGCGTTTCGCCGTGATAGCTTGGATAAAAATGAAAATGTGTTCCATGCCATTCGTAAGCAAGATGTATTGGTGCATCATCCGTTTCATTCGTTTTCACCCGTAGTCAACATTTTGCGCCAAGCCGCCAATGACCCGCATGTATTAGCCATCAAACAAACCCTTTATCGCTCGGGGACAAATTCTGAAATTGTCCAAGCGCTGGCCGAAGCTGCGCGTAAAGGCAAAGAAGTCACCGCGGTGATTGAGCTGCGTGCGCGCTTTGATGAAAAATCCAACATCGAAGTAGCAAACTTTCTGCAGCAGGCTGGGGCAGTGGTGGTGTATGGCATCGTCGGCTACAAGACCCACGCCAAGCTGATGATGATTGTACGCCGTGAGGAAGATAAAATCCGCCGCTATGTGCATTTGGGCACAGGCAACTACCATGCGGGCAATGCCAAAGCTTATACCGACTACGGTCTATTTACCGCCAATGAAGCAATCACCGAAGATGTGCATAAAATCTTTAACGAACTCACAGGCATGGGCAAGCCAGCCAAAGTGCAAAAACTACTGCATGCACCTTTCACCTTACATGACAGACTCATGGGCTTTATTGACAACGAAATTGCTCATGCCAAAGCAGGCAAAGAGGCGCATATCATCATCAAGGTCAATGCAATGACCGAAAAACTACTGATTGACAAGCTATATGAAGCATCGCAAGCAGGCGTTAAAGTCAATCTGATTATTCGTTCAATGTGTTGTATTCGTCCGCAATTACCCGGCGTATCCGACAACATCACCGTGCGCTCTATCGTTGGGCGTTTTTTAGAGCATACCCGCGTGTATTATTTTGCCAATGGCCATCAAAATCCCAATGCTAATGGCAAACGTACCCACCGTTTATATTGCGCCAGTGCAGACTGGATGGATCGCAATTTATTTAGCCGCGTTGAAGTGGCTTTCCCCATTGAAGACCCCATCGTCTTCAAACGCATTATGGAAGATTTGCACAATTACCTCAAAGACAATGTCAATGCATGGGAGCTTGATGCCAACGGCACATGGCGAGCGATTACCCCTCGTGAAGGTGAAGCAGCGTTTTCGGCGCAAGATTATTTATTGACCAAAATTACCAGAAAAAGCTAGTTTTGCTAGTCATAGTTTTTGAGTAGATTTGACCGCTATCTACAGAAGATGGCGGTTTTTTTGTTGAGCGCAGCGCTGACGTGAACCTAATTTCCGAAATTTACCAAATAGTAATAAAGCTGCCAAAATTTCACACAGATAAACACTTATCACATAGTGATAACAGCTTGTTACGCGAATACTTATCACTAACAGCCTATATTTGCTACTATCAAACCTATAAAAGCAAAAGTATGAAAGCGATTGAATTGGCTATTTTTTACATAAAAATTTAATCGCGCTCTGTTTAAAAGTCTTTGATTAAAATCATTGACTTGAATTGATACTAAAAAATCATAAGGAAAATTACCATGTCACAGAATCAAGCACAAAACCAAAAACAGAATCAGCCAAGCAACCAAACCGAGATTCAAAAAGCGACAGAAAATGTGGATCCCAGTCAATTATCAGAAAATTTAGATAAACAAAATAGCGTGAAAGGTGAGCCACAAGACTTAGACAAAAGTGAAAATACCCCGTTTATTGACGACTCATTGCGTACTGACAACCATTAAAATTTTAATTGTTAAACTTTTAAATACTAAGCTTTTAATCATTCAGTTTTGATTGACTAATTTATACAGCTCAACTTATAAAAATAATAACTTATTGAGCGATAACAATTAATTAAAGGAATGAAAAATGCAAAATCAAAATAACGTAGAAATTGTAGACCCAAAGACGGGTGTCGCCGTGACCCCGCAAGCTGTTATAGTAGAAGACAGTGTCACCCACCAATCAGGAGATGGTGTCACTACAGGCATGTCACCCTCAATGGAAACGCCTGATATTTTTGATAATACCCCACAAGCGGCGGTGAAAGTCCAATCTGCAGAAGACGTGGCGAATGGCGAATTATCGGATGAAAATGTGGCACGTATTTCTGAGGAAGAGGCGCAGAAATTACAGCAAACTGCCGAAGCTAACCTCAATGCAGAAAATTCACTGCATACGTTATCAGATGGTAGTGTAGATATCGACCGAGATCACTAATTTTCGATATCATTAAGTTAAGTTTAAGCATTTTATTGCGTTGATACCGAAAAAGGAATGACCATGAATTCACCAGAAGCACAAACCAAACACGTCAATTTAGGCGATAAGTCTGCCGAGTTTGTCGATCGTCGTAACCAACCGGGACAAGCGTTCGATGATAATGTCAATGAACATACCCTTGGTAGGGACGCGGTTGGTAATGAACAGCTAAAGAGCGATACCATTAACGAGCGCAATCTTTATACTACCCCAGAAAATGCCCAAAAACGCACTATTAATCCTGATGGTTCTATTCCAAGCGTTGGTAGTGAATGACAGTAAGTTGCAGTGAGTCAGTTTAAGGATTAAATTCTAATAGCTAACCATAACAGCTAACCATCCACCCCATTTGACGGTTAGCTTTTTTTATCGTTACAGTCTACAAAAACCTCACGCAATCCAACCTTACGCAATCCAACTAGGTACGCCACTATGAAAGCGTAATTCATCATCTGGTTCATCGATAAGCTGCGCCTCTACTTGACGAAAAAACGCCACCCGCGCATCAATCGGCTCATCACTGATACTTTGTGCCAATGCCAGATAATCTTCAAAATGACGACTTTCTGATTTTAGCAAATAGCGATAATATTTTGCCAAACGCTCATCCTCAATCACTTGTGACAGTGCCCAAAAACGTTCACACGATCGGGCTTCGATGAAAGCACCAATAATTAACGTGTCTATCATCGCTTGCGGCTCATAAGTGCGTTTATGTTTGAGCATACCTGCAGCATAGCGACCTGCAGCAATATGTTGCCATGCTTGTCCACGCTCTGCCATCAATCCCGTCACTTGCTCATAATGGAGCATTTCTTCTCGAATCAGCTGAGCAAGCTTTAATTGCAGCTCAGTATGCGACATATAGCGAAAAATCAAATTCATCGCAGTGCCTGCGGCTTTTTTTTCACAATTGGCATGATCTTGGATGATAGTCGACAAATCTGCCATCGCGGCTGTGAGCCATTTATCCGACGTCGTACAACCCAAAAAAGCCAAAACAGGGGTGATATCAATGGGTTTTGGCTGATAGACAGAGTTATCGTTATCCAAGTCAATGACGGCTAAGTCATCAAAACTGCCGTCCGTTTGTACTGGGTTGTTGATAAGAGCGGAATTTGACAAGGGGTTACTCACTTATTGGCACGTTAATAAAATGATATTTTACCAAAAATCAGCGATAAAACCCTTAGCACAAAAATTTATATATAACGATTATTTAAAAAATAAATAGTTTTTATTTCTTTATTTTTATAAATGATATTCGTATAATCAAATGTGAATTTTTTGCTATTTTAGGTCAAAACATAAGGAAAAATGCCATGTCAGAACGCGTTCAAAAGGGTAGTCTAGCGATTGATACACAGCTTTATAACTTCATTGCCAATGAAGTTACGCCAGTCGTGGGCATCGATAACGAAAAATATTGGCAAGAATTTGAAAAAATTGTCCAAACATTCCAACCCCGTAATAAAGCATTGTTGGCAAAACGTGACGAGATTCAAACCCAAATCGATGACTGGCATGACAAAAACCCCGCTAGCAACGGTCAAATCGACAAAGCCGCTTATACCCAATTTTTAAAAGACATCAACTACATCGTCCCAGAAGGCGATGACTTTTTGGTTGAGACCCAAAACGTGGATGACGAAATCGCCCATATCGCAGGCCCACAGTTGGTGGTACCCGTACGTAATGCCCGTTATGCGCTAAACGCAGCAAATGCGCGTTGGGGCAGCTTGTATGATGCGCTATACGGGACTGATGTCATCGATGAAACCAATGGCGCAGAAAAAGGCAAAGGCTACAACCCTGTTCGTGGTGCCGAAGTCGTAAAATACGCCAAAAACTTCTTGGATGCCAACTTTGCCTTAGCTGAGGGTCAATATGCTGACGTCACCGGTTTTAAGGTTGAAGACGGTAAATTAGTGATACGCCAAGGCGATAAAACCACCTCATTAGCCCAGCCAGAAAAATTCGCGGGTTTCTTAGGCGATGCGGCAAACCCAACGGGTATTTTACTGAAAAATAATGGCCTACATGCCGAAATCCAAATCGACCCATCAAGCCATGTGGGTAAAGATGACCCTGCAGGCATCAAAGATGTCTTGATGGAAGCTGCGGTTACCACTATTCAAGACTGTGAAGACTCAGTCGCTGCCGTTGACGCCGAAGAGAAAGTAGAAGTATATCGCAACTGGTTTGGGTTGATGAAAGGCGACCTGAAAGACACCTTTGAAAAAAATGGCAAACAAACCACGCGCGCCATGAACCCCGACCGTGAATACACTGCGCCAGATGGTGGTAAAATCACCTTGCACGGCCGTTCAGTGATGCTGATTCGAAACGTCGGTCACTTGATGACCAACCCCGCGATTTTAGTCGATTTTGAAGGTCAGCAAGAAGAAATTTATGAAGGTATCATGGATGCGCTAATCACACCACTGTGTAGCCTGCCAGATATTTTGGGTAAAAACAGCTTAAGCAATTCACGCACAGGTTCAATGTATATCGTAAAACCAAAAATGCACGGTCCAGAAGAAGTGCAATTTACGGTGGATTTATTCTCAGCGGTAGAAAAAGCGTTAAACCTACCCGAGAATACCTTAAAAGTCGGTATCATGGATGAAGAGCGCCGTACTACCGTTAACTTAAAAGAATGTATCCGGGTTGCTAAAAACCGCGTTATCTTTATTAACACAGGCTTTATGGATCGTACCGGTGACGAGATGCACACCAGTATGAAAGCAGGTCCCTTTGTCCGTAAAAACGACATGAAAAATACCGATTGGCTCAATGCTTATGAGCGTTGGAACGTAGACATGGGCGTCAAATTAGGCTTACCTGGTAAAGCGCAAATCGGTAAAGGCATGTGGGCAAAACCTGACAACATGAAAGAAATGGTTGCCACCAAGTCCAATCATCCAAAGTCAGGCGCGACTTGTGCCTGGGTACCATCGCCGACGGGCGCGACGCTTCACGCCATGCACTACCATGAAACCAACGTCATGGACGTGTTAGATAATATCAAAGACCGCGAGCCTGCCAAGCTAGATGACATTTTGACCGTGCCACTTGCTACGGATACCAACTGGACAGATGAGCAAAAAACTGCCGAGCTTGAAAACAACATTCAAGGTATTTTAGGATATGTCGCGCGCTGGGTTGACCAAGGCGTTGGCTGTTCTAAAGTACTGGATATTGACGACGTTGCCTTGATGGAAGACCGCGCTACCTTGCGTATTTCTAGCCAGCACGTCGCCAACTGGCTAGCGCATAGGGTTGTGACGCCTGAGCAAGTGGATGACGTACTCAAACGTATGGCAAAAATGGTCGATGAGCAAAGCAAAGACGATTCAGCCTATATCCCAATGGCAAATGACTATAACACTTGGGCATACAATGCAGCTCGCGATCTTATCTTTAAAGGTACCGTACAACCTAGCGGATATACTGAGCCATTGTTACATCAAGCCCGTCTTAATCTCAAAGCTAACTAGATTTTAGCCATTAAAACCTATAAATCATTTGAAAACCATCAGATTTGTAACTGGTGGTTTTTTTTATGGCATAAAAATATTGCAAAATGTTTCAGAGTGAATTACTCTAATTTCACAAGGAAAGTTTTAGATTTTGTTAACTGTTTCATTGTTTTGTAACAAATTGTTGGCAAAATCTATCTAGACAAAAGAATTGCTACGCATCTGTGTAGTTTCACCTAGGATATTGTGGAGAAATCCTTATGAAAAAAATCGCTCTAGCTTCTGCTATCGCTCTAGTTTCAATCACTGCTGCCCATGCTGCACCGACTGTATATGGTAAAGTCTTATTAACTGGCGAATATACAGATGTTGATGATAAAACTGCTAAAAATGATGATACTTCTAGTACAAAATTAGTTTCTAACTCTTCACGTATTGGTTTTAAAGGTGAAGATGATCTTACTGATACTACTAAACTTGTGTATCAATTGGAATACGGTATTGATGTTGATGCTGATAGCAATGCCCGTAAAACCAACCAACAATTTTACTCTCGTAATACATTCATCGGTTTAGCTCATAACACTATGGGTACTTTACTTGCCGGTCGTCACGACACACCATTTAAACTAACTAAAGGCAGTGTTGATGTATTCAATGATTACGATAACGTAGCGTTAGGTAAGCTAATGGCGGGTGAACAACGCGTTGACAACGTGATTGCTTATAAATCACCAACATTGGTAGGTATGCCAGTTACCTTTTTAGGCGCGGTGAGCCTCGATGAATGCTCTAAAAATGATGATGATAAATGTGTAGCTACGCCAGCTGTTGCAGCCGTTGCACCACAAGCGATTTATGATGTGACTGGTAAAGATATTATTGGTTACACTAAAGGTACACCAGCAAAACCTGCCGTCTATCGTGACAAGAAAAATGCTTACTCTGCAATGGTAAACTATGACCAAAATGGTGTATATATCGGTTTAGGTTATGACAATTCAGTATATGGTAAAGATACAAGTGGATGGCGTTTAGCGGGCTCAGTAGACATGGGCAAAATGAACATGGTTGATGGTCTAACACTGGGTGCGCTATATCAAGATTATGACTTTAACACTGATGATAATGAGAAATCATGGCTGTTAAGCGGTAAATACAAAATTGGGGCAACGCCATGGGCGGTTAAAGCACAATATATTGACACTTCAAACCAAAGTGGCGTGAAAGACCGTGATGCTACTGAAGTTGCGTTAGGTGCTGAATATAGCTTTAACAAAGCTACCAAAGGTCACTTGTACGCTGCACAAATCGATACTGATAATGTTTCAGATAGAACAATCGTGGGTGGTGGCTTAGAATATAAGTTCTAATATATCTAACTTTTAGATTGCTGTAAAAGCTAACTAATTTTTTAGTTAGCTTTTTTATTTTCATTAACGCTAAAAAATTAATTAAAAAAAATATGATTTAATACTAGAAAGAATATTATGTCACTAAGATTAAAAATAAACTTACAATCACGTAAAAATTAAAAAAACTATTGCAAAATATTTCAAAATTGTTATCCTAGTAGTTAGAAGTAGGTTTTTAGTAATTAGTACGAATAAAATGTAAATATATTCATACTTTATTGCTAGACTTATACAGTTAATAGTTGACGCTATTAATAATAATCAAAGTAAAGATTTTCTTGCTTTGGTCGTTCGGAGAGGTAGTGGTGCTGACAAGTCACCAGTTATCTAAAATTTGTTTTTCCTGATAGAGATGTCCTATGAAAAAATTACTTTTAGCCACAGCCGTCGCTGCACTTTCAGTTTCTGCTGCCCATGCTGCTCCAACAGTTTACGGTAAAGCGTTAGTTACAGTTGATTATTCTGATTTTGACGATGAATCAACTACTAAGTTGAATTCTACTGCCTCGCGTATTGGTTTTAAAGGTGCCGAAGCACTAACAGCTAATACTGACTTGGTATACCAATTAGAGTATGGTGTTGAAATTGATAGTGACAACGGTGGCACTGTGAAAGGCAAATCACAAAATCAATTTCATTCACGCGACACTTATTTAGGTCTATCTAACAAACAATATGGTACTTTGGTTGCTGGTCGTTTGTCTGCAATCGATGACAACATCAATTACGTTAGCCAAACTGTAGGTCAATACGACGGTTTCAATGCGGCCTCTTGGGATGGTGACCGTGTAAACAATGCGATGGCTTACTTTTCACCAGCCTATAACGGTCTTCAATTCATGGGTATGTATGCATTTAAAGAGGATAACGCATCTGATTTACCCACAGATGCAGAAGCGTTTGGTGTAGGTGTGAAGTATGAGCCAGCAAATCAACCATTCCGTGCTGGTGCAACCTACATCAAATCAGGTGATTTCAATACTACTCGCTTAAGCGGTGCCTATGACTTAAATAACCAAATTGGTCTTGGTGCATTGTATCAAATCAGTGATTTAGACAAAAGTGACAAAGAAAACTTGGCTGCAGTAAGCGCAACCTACAAAACTGCAACGCCTTGGACAGCCTACGCGCAAGCTGAAATGACCTCAAATGTTGACGGTGTTGATGGTAAGGACGCACAGCGTTTAGTATTAGGTGGTAAGTATGCATTCAATGCCAATGCAACGGGTCATGTATACGCTGGCTACTCAAATCTAGAGCAAGAAGGTCAAGATGATAGAGACGGTTTTGGTATCGGTACTGGTATCGAATACAGATTCTAATCTTCTCTAGAATTTGCTATAAAAAAATCCACTCAGCGATGAGTGGATTTTTTTATGAGTGAGCGATTTATTGATAAAAATAATTTTTTGCTAAACCTAGGCATTTTCGAGTAAAATTCTTTTTTACCAACGAGCGAAATAGATAACATGACAAAATTCATCTTTGTAACTGGCGGTGTCGTTTCTTCACTTGGCAAAGGTATCACCGCTGCATCGGTAGCCGCGATTCTTGAGGCACGTGGTCTGAAAGTCACCATGACCAAAATGGACCCTTATATCAATATTGATCCAGGTACAATGAGCCCGTTTCAGCATGGTGAAGTATTTGTTACCGAAGATGGCGCAGAGACTGACCTGGATTTGGGCTATTACGAGCGTTTTTTGCGCCATTCAAAAATGACGCAACGTAACAACTTTACCAGTGGGCGTATTTATTCGGCAGTGATTGAGAAAGAACGTCGCGGTGATTATTTGGGCGGTACGGTACAGGTCATTCCGCATATTACCGATGAAATCAAAGCGCGTATCCGTGCCAGTGGCGAAGGCTACGATATTGCCATGATTGAAATCGGTGGTACTGTCGGTGATATTGAAAGCTTGCCATTCATGGAAGCGGTGCGTCAAATGCAAGTTGAACTCGGTCGCAACAATGCGATGCTGATGCATTTAACCCTCGTGCCTTATATCGCGAGTGCAGGCGAGAGCAAAACCAAACCAACACAGCACTCAGTCAAAGAATTACGCAGCATTGGCTTACAACCTGATGTGTTAATCTGTCGTAGTGAACACGCGATTAGCGATGATAATCGCCTAAAAATTGCATCGTTTACCAATGTTGAGCAACGTGCCGTTATCCTTTGCCCAGATGCCAAATCTATTTATCAAATTCCAAGTATCCTGCATGCCCAGCATTTAGATGATTTGATTTGTGAGCGCTTTGGGTTAGATACCCCAGAGGCGGACTTAAGTGATTGGCATCAGTTTACCCAAGCGTTGTTAAATACCCAAGAAACCGTCACTGTGGCGATGGTGGGTAAATACGTCGAACTGCCTGATGCTTATAAGTCAATCAATGAAGCCTTGCTACATGCAGGCGTGGCAAATAATGTCAAAGTCAATATTGACTATGTCGATGCCGAAAAACTTGAAAACGATGACAGCCTGTTTGAGCATATTAAAGCTGCCGATGCCGTACTCGTCCCTGGTGGATTCGGTGAGCGCGGCACCTTGGGTAAAATGAAAGCGATTCGCTATGCCCGCGAAAACAATGTGCCTTATTTGGGGATTTGTTTGGGAATGCAATTAGCCGTCATTGAGTTTGCGCGCAATGTATTGGGTCTTGACGCCAACTCAACAGAGTTTGATAAAAAAACCAAAGCGCCATTGATTGGTTTGATTACAGAATGGTTTGATGAAAAAGGTGAACTACAAGTGCGTAGTGACGCCTCAGATTTGGGCGGTACCATGCGTTTGGGTGCCCAAAAAGCCGAGCTTGTGGAAGACAGCAAGCTGCGCCAAATCTATGGCAGTCCTGTGATTACTGAGCGCCATCGTCACCGCTATGAAATGAACGGTCGCTATATCGAACAGCTAGAAAATGCCGGTATGAAAATTTCTGGTTATTCAGCCAAACAGCATTTGGTCGAATCAGTAGAAATTGCAAATCATCCTTGGTATGTGGCGGTACAATTTCATCCAGAATTTACCAGCCAGCCACGCGGTGGTCATCCATTGTTCAATAGCTTTGTTGCAGCGGCTAAACAAACCAAAAAATAGTATTTATAATGCACAACAAAACCATCTGTTACAGGTGGTTTTTTGTTTTTAGCCATTGCCTATAGCCAATTATGCTATAGTGACAATCAATAAAAACTTTAACAACATACTGAGAGCCCTATGACCACTAACTTACCGACACCACAATCTCATATTCAGCTTAATGATATCACCATCGGCAATGATCAACCGTTTGTGCTGTTTGGCGGCATGAATGTACTAGAAAGCAAAGATTTGGCATTTGAAATTGCTGAAAGCTATATTGAAATCTGTAAGCGCTTAAATATCGGCTATGTGTTTAAGGCAAGTTTTGATAAAGCCAATCGCTCAAGCTTGTACTCGTTTCGTGGTCCAGGTCTGGAAAAAGGTATCGAATGGCTAAGCGATATCAAAAAAGCGTTCAATGTGCCCATTATCACTGACGTACACGAACCGTACCAAGCTGAGCCTGTGGCAGCAGTGGCGGATATTATCCAGTTGCCCGCGTTTTTGAGTCGGCAAACTGACTTGGTAGCAGCGATGGCAAAAACCGGTGCGATTATTAATGTCAAAAAAGCGCAGTTTTTGGCACCCCATGAGATGAAGCATATTATCAATAAGTGCCTTGAAGCCGGTAATGATAAAATCATCTTGTGCGAGCGTGGCAGCGCGTTTGGTTATAACAATCTCGTTGTTGATATGCTGGGTTTTGACACTATGAAAAAAATGCAGGTTCCCGTGTTTTTTGATGTGACCCATAGCCTTCAGCAGCCAGGTGCGCGTGAAGACAGTGCAGGCGGTCGCCGAGAACAGATTACCACCTTAGCACGTGCTGGCATGGCAACAGGATTGGCAGGGTTATTTTTGGAAGCGCATCCAAATCCTGATGTTGCCAAATGCGATGGCCCTTGTGCGCTGCGGCTAAGCCAGCTTGAGCCGTTTTTAGCGCAGTTAAAACAGCTTGATACCTTAGTCAAAGGGTTTGAGGTGTTAGATACCCACTAATTTTTACTCGACCTTTTAACACAAATTTGCAACGCCTCGTTATTAAAATGTTATCAATCGATAACGAGGCTTTTTTTGGCTACGTTATAGTGCTAGGTTATAGAACTAGAACAATATTTTATAACCCACAGCAGAAATACAGGAATGACTATGGCAATTCAAACAGTCGCGTACGATTTAAAAGGCATTCATGACCCTGCAGGCTATGAGGAAGTCATGAAAGCGTTAACCACCATCGGCGGGGTGCAGGCAGTACATCTTGAGCCTGAAAATCATCGCGTGATTGTCAGCTTTGATGATACACAGACGTCAGTTTTTGCCTTCAAAGCTGCGCTGACCAATGTGGACTATATCACCGAGCCGTTCCCGATTGAAGCACCTGCCAACCCTGCCAACAATCGCACTTTAGCGGGTGATTTGGCAAAAGATGGTAGACTTTCCTAAATCGCTTGTTCAGTGGCTACGCTCGATGTGGCAAGCGTGCTTGGTCACTGAACCATCTTGTACGCCATCTTGTACGCCATCTTGTAAGCCCTCTAGAATACTACAGGTAGGCGAGCCATCTCCCAAACAACTATCATGCCATCCTTGCAGGGTGGTTTTCATTGATTGTAACCGCTGTATTTTATCGCTTAGTTCATCGATGTGATTGCGGGTTAATGCTTTGACTTGGGCATTGCTACGCTGCTTGTTATCTTGTAGAGCCAATAACGCTTCAATCTGCGCTAACGAAAATCCCACATCACGGGCATGTTTGATAAATTTTAGACGCTGTAATTGGGTATCGCTAAAAATACGGTAACCACTGTCAGTGCGCTGGATGGACTGTAATAAACCGAGTTTTTCGTACTCACGAATTTGTCTAGGTGATAATTCAGTTAATTTAGCGACTTCATTAATATTCATTTTTTGCTTGACCTTGACCTAATGTTAAGGTTTATAGTAATACCACAGTGTGATAAATCAATCTTTTTTTTCAAAGAACGTAAAAAAAGCAACCTGAAGGATATGAATATGAATAACATCGTGGGTTTGCCATGGGTGGTGGCATTGGCGCTAGGTATGACGGCTTGTACAAAAAATGACACTACCCAAACTGCAACGACGGCATCAAGTAGCCATGCTACAAGTACCCATGCGAGTATGACCCAAGCGCAGTCAATGCATCATATGGCTTCGGCAGCGGATACGCAGTCACAATCACAGCCGCCGCATATCATGGCTTATATGGATATCATGAATAAAATGCACCAAGCCATGTCAGCAGGGGTGCAAGCTAAGAATGCCGATGTGGGATTTGCTAAAGGCATGATACCGCATCATGAAGGCGCAATTGCGATGGCAAAAGTGGAGCTGCAATATGGCAAAGATGCCGAGATGAAAGCCCTTGCGCAAAAAATCGTCGATGCCCAGCAAAGTGAAATCAGCGTGATGCAAAACTGGTTAGCTAAAAACGAATCAAGTCAGGTAGCAGCGAGCAATGCCAAAGAAATAACGCAAGCCTATCAGCAAAAAGACATGAGCAACCACGATGCCATGATGCAAGGAACTATGGACGCCAATCCTGATATCGCCTTTGCCAAGGGTATGATACCGCATCACCAAGGCGCAATTGATATGGCAACGATAGAGCAAACCTATGGTAAAAATTCAGCGATGCTAACACTCGCCAAGCAGATTAAACAAGCGCAAACGCCAGAAATCAAACAAATGCAAGATTGGCTTAGCAAACAAGCTTATTAATTAAAAGAATAGCCACGTAAACGTAAAAAAGGAGCGTAGTATGACAACCCAAACCATCACCTTAAATATCCAAGGCATGACTTGTGGCGGCTGCGTCAAAAGCGTAACCAATGCCCTCAATCAAGTGGCAGGGGTGAAATCTGTCGATGTCAGCCTAGACCATAACAGCGCAACCATCAGCTTTGATGACAGCCAAGCACAACAAAACACGCTTAAAGAAGCGATTGAAGACGCTGGCTTTGACGTAGTATAAAGACGCCACACAAAGACACCATACAAGACAGACACTATCATGACTACCCAATCGATCACCCACGCGTCAGACAACGCCCATACCGAGCAAGTCATTCTTGATATCGATGGCATGACTTGTCAAGCCTGTGCCAGCCGCATCGAAAAAGTGCTCAATAAAAAGCCTGCGATAGTGCAAGCCGATGTCAATTATGCCAATGAAGTGGCGCAGGTGCAGTTTGATGCATCACAAACCAACGCCGAGCAGATTGTAGAATGGGTGAAAAAGACAGGCTATGAGGCAAAATTGCAGCCGAAGAACGCGCTATTTGCGCATGAAGCCTATGAGCAGAAAGTGCCCTATACCTTGATTGCGGTTTGGATTTGCTTGCTGCCTTTTTTGATTGGCATGGCAGGCATGATGATGGGCAGTCACGCACTGATGCCGCCGCTGTGGCTACAATTTGTGTTGGCGACTATCGTACAGTTTGGCTTGGCGATACCGTTTTACAAAAGTGCTTGGGCGAGTATCAAAGGCGGTCTTGCCAATATGGATGTGCTGGTGGTGCTTGGCACACTGACAATTTGGGCGTATTCGACCTATAGTTGGTTGAGCTATCTGCAAACCACAGCCCAAATGGGGCATGATGGGATGGCGCATAGCATGCCCCATGTGTATTTTGAAGCCAGCGTGATGGTGATTGCCTTTGTCAAAATGGGGAAGTACCTAGAAGCCCGTACCAAAAAACACAGCCTAAATAGCATCAATTTGCTATTAGCGCTCACCCCTGAGCAAGTGGAAGTTAAAAACCCCAATCCGCAAAGCCAAGATGCGCAGTGGCAAATCCTGCCCCTTGAGCAAGTCACGGCTGGTCAAATTTTACGTGCTAAAGCAGGTACTCGCATTGCCACTGACGGCATCGTCACCGCTGGCGAAGGCTGGTGTGATGAGAGCCATTTGACGGGTGAATCAGTGCCCCTGTCTAAACATATTGGCAGTACGGTGCTGGCAGGTGCGATGGTAGAAAACGGTAGCTTTGAATACCAAATCACCGCCAAAGGTAGCCAAACACGGCTTGGCGATATGATACAAGCGCTCAACGACGCACAAGGCAGTAAAGCCCACATCGCCCGTATCGCAGATAGAGTAGCGGGGATTTTTGTGCCGGTGGTGGTTGCCATCGCTTTGTTAACTTTTTTTGCCAATTATTGGTTCTTAGGCGCGTTTGACACGGCACTTATGCGCGCGGTATCGGTGTTAGTGATTGCTTGCCCCTGTGCATTGGGACTGGCGACGCCAGCAGCCATCATGGCGGGCATGGGTGTGGCAGCACGCTCAGGGGTTTGGTTTAAAGATGCGCAAGCCTTAGAAGCGGCAGGCGCAATTGATACGGTAGTACTCGATAAGACAGGCACCATCACCCAAGGCAAACCTCAATTATCTGCAGCGTACCTGATAGATGACAATCTAAAACTGTTTAACTTAGATAAAGCAGCGCTGCTGCAGCTCGTTGCCAGTGTCGAGCGTCATGCGAACCACCCGCTTGCGACCACGCTAGTGAACTATGCTGAAACCTACAATAAACAGACCGATACGCCTCAAAGTCCAGCGGCATTTACCATAAGCCATGTGGAAACAGTGCTCGGGCAGGGGATACAGGCACAGGTAGCCCCTATTGGGCGGGTGAAAATCGGCACGCCAAGTTTTGCCAATCTTCAGTTGCCTGCAGCGACTATCCAAGCCAATCCCGTTTGGCAAATTGCCAGTCAAGTGGCGGTAAGTATCAATGACACCCCTGTGGCAGCTTTTGCGCTAGCCGACGAGCTCAAACAAGACAGTGTTAAGGTGATTGCGTCGCTGCAAGCCCATCATCTAGATGTGGTAGTGATGAGTGGTGACAAGCAATCGGTGGTGGATTATGTGGGTCAGCAGATTAACGCCAGCAAGGCACTTGGCGAGCTATCACCACGTGACAAAGCGCAGCGCATTGATGAACTGCAACAACAAGGCAAAAAGGTAGCAATGGTGGGGGATGGGGTGAATGATGCGCCTGCAATGGCAACGGCGACCGCAAGTTTTGCGGTAGAAGGCGCAACCGATATTGCCAAGCATAGCGCCACGGCAAGGCTAATGGGCGAGTCGCTCAAACATGTCGATTATGCGGTTACAATTGCCCGCGCAACCCTGCGTAATATCAAGCAAAACCTATTTTTTGCGTTTATCTATAACTGTCTTGGTATACCGTTAGCGGCGTTTGGTTTACTCAATCCGATGATTGCGGCAGCGGCGATGGCGCTGAGCTCGATTTCTGTACTACTTAATGCGCTGCGACTGACCCGCATGAATGTCATTTCCTAACGGCTTATGGTTGTTTTGACAACCTGTTGGGGCTAATTTTACTTGGCTAGGCATGACTATGCATCACCTATAGGCGATAGTGATAAGCTGCTAAAACCTGTTAAAATATGCTATGATAAACCCACCCCATTTGTATTTTAACAATCCCATTGTTGATTGTGACAGCCAAGGAAAATACCATGTACGCTGAAGAAACCACCACCAATAACCAAATCAAAGATATCATTGCCCGCGAAATTTTGGACTCACGCGGCAACCCAACCATTGAAGCCGATGTGATTTTAGCGGATGGTACTATCGGTCGTGCAGCCGCGCCATCGGGTGCATCGACAGGCTCACGTGAAGCGCTTGAGCTGCGTGATGGTGACGCATCACGCTATCTAGGTAAAGGGGTCAAAAAAGCCGTTGCCAACGTCAATAGTGAAATTCGTTCATCACTGGTTGATATGGATGTATCAAAACAACAAGACATTGACAACAAATTATTAGCGCTTGATGGCACAGAAAACAAAGAAAAATTGGGCGCCAATGCCACCTTAGCAGTATCTTTAGCAGCAGCCCGTGCCGCCGCACAATCACAAAAACTGCCACTTCATCAGTACATTGCCAACCTACGTGGGCAAACATCACTATCGATGCCGGTGCCGATGATGAACATCCTAAATGGCGGTGCCCACGCGGACAACACCGTTGATATCCAAGAGTTTATGATTGAGCCTGTTAATTTTACCAGCTTTAGTGAAGCGTTGCGTGCGGGTACAGAAGTGTTCCACAGCCTAAAATCTGTGCTAAAAAAACAAGGTCTAAACACCGCCGTCGGTGATGAAGGCGGTTTTGCACCAAACTTACGCTCAAACGAAGAAGCGATTACTGTCATCATGCAAGCGATTGAGCAAGCAGGGTATACTGCAGGTAAAGACATTTACTTAGCGCTTGATTGTGCCGCATCAGAGTTCTACCATAAAAATGAGCAAGGGAACGGTCAATACGTACTTGAAGGCGAAGGCAATAAAGCCTTTAGTTCAGAAGGTTTTGCGGATTATTTAGCAGGTCTTGTGAGCCAATACCCAATTATCTCGATTGAAGATGGTCTAGATGAAAGCGATTGGGATGGCTGGGCGTACTTAACGCAAAAATTGGGCAACAAAGTACAGCTCGTGGGTGACGATTTGTTTGTGACCAACCCAAAAATCCTACAAGAAGGTATCGACAAACACATTGCCAATGCGATTTTGATTAAATTTAACCAAATCGGCACGTTATCAGAAACCTTAGACGCCATTTATCTAGCGAAGAAAAACGGCTATGCCACCGTCATCTCACACCGCTCAGGTGAGACTGAAGACAGCACCATCGCTGACTTAGCCGTGGGGACAGCTGCAGGTCAAATCAAAACAGGCTCACTGTGCCGTTCTGACCGTGTTGCCAAATATAACCAATTGCTTCGTATCGAGCAGATGGTCACTGCAAGCTACCACGGTGCTGACGAGTTTATCGGTTTACGCAACCCAAAAGCCTAACTTTAAAAGCTTAGCTACAAAAGCTTAAATTTTGCAGCTTGATAAAGCATTGAAGTGATAAAAACCTTAACCCATGACATTGAATTTGCTACAATGCGTGGGGTAAGGTTTTTTTATGCCAAAAGTTTTTATTATTGAGTGCTGTCATGACTTATTTGCGTCAACTGTTTATGATTATTTTTGCGGTGATTGTGTTGGTATGTCTACAATACCAGTATTGGTTTGGCACCAATGGTCGTGGCGATTTGGCAGCATTAAATAAACAAATCAGCGAACAGCAATCCATCAATACCGATCAGCAAAAAGCCAATGAGGTATTGCTTGCCGATGTTAAAGACTTAAAAAACGGACTTGAAGCAGTGGAAGAACACGCTCGCTCTGATTTAGGCTTAATCAAACAAGGTGAAACTTTTGTGCAAATGTCGACAGCTAGCAGTGTCTACAGTACCGATGTGGTCACATCGACCGCCCACAACACCGCCACGCCTCACCCATAAAAGCATAAAAAACTGCCAAAGTTATATTTGTCTCAATTTTTACTGTCAACTGTTTACTTTATTGTTGAAAAGACGCTATGTCAGAACTTAACGCGATAGCCGCCAATTTATCTAACAACCTTACGATTGACACCGTAGTCGTCGCTGCAGGCGTTGGCAAACGCTTTGGTAGTCAGATGCCAAAACAGTACACCCATATTGGCAGTCAGACGGTGCTCCAACACAGCATAGCGGCGCTAAGCAAAGTCCACCAGCTAAGCACTTGCTATTTGGTGATTTCTGAAGAAGATACGATTGCCAAAACACTTAACTTTAGCATGCCAATCGAGTGGGTGATAGGTGGCAAAGAGCGGATGAATTCGGTGTTTAACGCCGTGAAAACGATTTGGCAACAATATCAAAATCCCCTCAGTGACAAGGCCTTCAGTGATAAGGACAGTCATCATGCGTATGATAATCATTGGGTGCTTATTCATGATGCTGCGCGTCCTTGTGTCAATCCGAGCGATATAGAAAAATTGATCACACAGACCACACAGCAATTTTCGCAACAGTCGGCGGGTGGCTTATTAGCAGTACCGGTGCGTGATACGGTCAAACAAATCATCCATTCACAAGACCAAGTGTTGGCACAAAAAACGCTTGATCGCAGTCAGTTGTGGCTAGCACAAACCCCGCAGATTTTTCCATTGGCAACACTGTATGATTATCTAATCCAAGCCATTGAGCAAACGATTGCGTTTACTGATGAAGCCAGTTTATTTGAGCATTTTGGCAAACAGCCGTTATTGGTGGAAGGCAGTCATAGCAATATCAAACTGACGTTTCCAGAGGATTTGCAGTTTGCGCAGGTGTATTTGGCAAAACCTTAGCAAAAATCGCTTGGCAAAAAATTGAGGTTACCGCTAAAAACCGCATAAGAAAAGAACTGCATAGTAAGCCCCCGACCATACCCCTATTGAGGTGGTATCCAGACATGTGGTAGCAGCT
>NZ_DALZPW010000018.1:0-8491 GCF_032017425.1 Moraxella sp. CTOTU47618
CAAGTTAATATATTTAATGAAATATATTATTTTTATTTATGAATACAGGTTCTTATAATGACCCAGTGATTTATCCGAATGTTGCTAAATCACTGGTCGTTGAATTAAATAATTTGGCAGACTATTTTGCGAAAAATAACCGTAAGCAATATATCACTCCCTGTCAGAAAATCGAAAACTTTATCCGTTTGTCAATTGAAAAAATGCAAGTTATTCATTGCATCAGTGACTAAAACACATAATTTAAACAGTAGATTGTGTGTGAATTTTCATCGCCATTACTTGGCGAATCATTTCACTGATATGTTTTTTAGTATCATCATCTTGGGTTGCAAGCCAATCACTCACATCTTTATCCAGCAAATGCTGTTGTTCTCGCAACCGATTAAGATGAGAAATTTGTGTCGCTCTTTGAGCATTTGAGAAATCGTATTCAGTTTGCATATTGTTTTTCCTCGTTTTTGGTTGCTTTTCGTGCAGATATTAACCGAATCATATCATCATTATCCACAT
This sequence comes from Moraxella sp. CTOTU47618, assembly GCF_032017425.1. Classification (NCBI taxonomy): domain Bacteria; kingdom Pseudomonadati; phylum Pseudomonadota; class Gammaproteobacteria; order Moraxellales; family Moraxellaceae; genus Moraxella; species Moraxella sp. CTOTU47618. The sequence continues at coordinate 514 of NZ_DALZPW010000018.1, forward strand.
AGCAATAGACAACAACTAATAAGCGATTTGCCATTCCTAATAATACAAATCTTGGTTCATCGTGGTCAACATCTTCACGTACTAGCGCATTCGGGTCAAGTAATGCAATTTTTGCTTCATCAAAGCTTATACCGTGTTTTATTAAGTTGCTATCAGCCTTACTGGGATCGAAGGTTATTTATATCACTTAACTACCTATCAATTTTAACTTTATTCTGGTTGATGACGATTTCATTATACTTTTTTAAAACGCTGTTTCTTTCGTCACCCGCAGCACTTCTTCCAGCGTGGTTTTCCCTGCCAATACTTTTTTGAGTCCATCGGCACGAATTGACGGTGTCTTACTCCGCGCATACGCTTCTAACTCAAACTCGGCCGTTTGGCTATGAATCAGTTGTCGCAGTTTGTCATCGACAGGCACCACTTCATAAATCGCGGTACGTCCCCGAAATCCTGATTGATTGCACTTCTCGCAGCCCACAGGTTTTGGCAGTTTAATCTCTCCGACTTCGCCTATTTCAGTAAAAATCTGCGTTTGATAGGCATCGGCAAGCGCCCATGTATGGCAATGCGCACACAAAGTACGCACTAGTCGCTGTGCCACCACGCCAATGAGGCTCGATGACAATAAAAACGGCTCAACCCCCATATCTTGTAGCCGCGTCACCGCACCAATCGCCGTATTGGTATGCAGGGTTGAGAGTACCAAATGACCTGTGAGCGACGCTTGCACCGCAATTTCCGCGGTCTCTAAATCGCGAATCTCCCCCACCATCACCACATCAGGGTCTTGGCGTAGCATGGCTCGCAAACTACGCGCAAAGGTCATATCCACTTTATTATTAACTTGGGTTTGCCCGATACCATCTAGCTGAAATTCAATGGGGTCTTCAGCGGTCAAAATATTACGAGTATTATCGTTCAAATCCGTTAAAGCCGCGTACAGCGTCGTGGTTTTTCCCGAACCTGTCGGACCTGTGACAAGAATAATGCCATGCGGGCGATGGATTAAGCGTTTAAGCTCGCTATAATCATTGTCTGACAAACCCAAATAGGTCATATTTAATCGACCCGCCTGTTTATCCAACAGCCGCATCACCACTCGCTCACCAAAATTTGATGGCAATGTCGATACCCGCACATCCACTTCTCGCCCAGCCAGACGTAATGAGATGCGTCCATCCTGCGGTACCCGTTTTTCAGCGATATCCAGTTTTGCCATCACCTTGATACGGGACACCAGTAGCGGTGATAGTTCCCGTTTTGGACTGACGATTTCTTTAAGCACCCCATCCACCCGAAAGCGCACCGATAGCCGTTTTTCAAAGGTTTCGATATGGATATCTGAGGCGTTTAGGCGGATGGCTTCAGACAGCAGCGCATTGATTAGCCGAATGATGGGCGCGTCATCTTCTTGGTCCATCAAGTCTTCCGTCTCAGGGACACTGTCAGCGAGACTCATCAAATCGGGATGGTCTTCAAGCCCAGCGGCAATATGCTGAGATTCCCCTGTGTTACCTGCATAGACAGCGGCTAACTGCTTTTCAAAATCGTCACTTTGCGCCATGGCAAAATTCAATGGCAGTGGCACCCCTGCTTGACTGGCAAAACGGTTGGCTTCGTTGATGGCTTCCATGGGGGTATCCGCCGTCATCAACAAGGTCGGCGGGGCAGTTAAATCTTGCGAGTATTGCAACAGCAGTTGATGACGTTTGGCAAAACTATAGGGCAAGGCAATCGGATTTAGCATAGGGATTATCGAATGAAATAAGGCAAGAAAAGATGCGTTCCATTGTAGCTTATCAACAGGACAAATCCTACTAAGGCGCACAAAAAGACCCTGAGACAAGCTATATTTTGTTATACTAAAGCATTTTTTACTGATTGATAACCATGACAATCAAACTCTAAAAAGGGATGACAATGACCCAAACCACTTCAACTCAAAATCCTGCAATCCAAAATTCTTCAAGCCAAAATACGCTGACCGACCCAAACGACTTCCTACACATTGGTTCGCGCACGTTTACCTCTCGTTTGCTCGTCGGTACTGGCAAATATACAGATTTGGCACAAACAGGCGAAGCCATCGCTGCCAGCGGTGCGCAAATCGTCACTGTCGCCATTCGACGCGTGAATATCGGGCAGAAGAAAGATGAACCCAATCTACTTGATGTGATTTCTCCCGAAAAATACACCATTTTACCTAACACCGCTGGCTGTTTTGACGCGGCTAGCGCCGTTCGTACCTGTCAATTAGCGCGTGAATTGTTGGATGGGCATAACCTAGTCAAACTTGAAGTATTAGGCGATGAAAAAAACTTGTATCCCAACGTCATCGAAACCGTAAAAGCGGCTAAAACGTTGATTGATGATGGCTTTGATGTGATGGTGTACACCTCAGATGACCCGATTGTTGCCAAAGAACTAGAGAGTATGGGCTGTGTGGCGATTATGCCTTTGGGCAGTTTGATTGGCTCAGGTCTAGGGCTATTAAATCGTCATACCTTAAGTCTCATCATCGAGCAAACCCAAGTGCCTGTTTTGGTGGATGCAGGCGTGGGTACGGCCAGTGATGCTGCCATTGCCTTAGAATTGGGCTGTGATGGTGTGCTGATGAACACCGCGATTGCCCATGCACAAAACCCTGTATTGATGGCGTCTGCCATGAAACACGCGGTGATAGCTGGACGTGAGGCTTTCTTGGCGGGTCGTATGCCAGCGCGTTATATGGCACAAGCTAGCTCGCCACAGACTGGCTATTTTTTCCGCTAATTTATTATTTCATACTTAAGGACATCGCATGCGTCTGCTCACCGCCATTGACCAGTTATTTATCTTACTTGAAAATCGCAATCAGCCGATGCACATTGGTGGGCTGTTCTTGTTTGAGATTCCCGATGGCGCAAGCGATACCTTTGTCAGTGATTTGGTGCAGCAGATGGTCATGCAAAAGACGCCGCCGAGTTTTCCGTTTAACCAAGTGTTATATCATTTAGCATGGTGGAAAACCGATGAAAACTTTGAAGTCGACCATCATTTTCGCCATATCGCCCTGCCCAAACCGGCACGCATCCGTGAGCTATTGACTTATGTATCCCAAGAGCACAGCAAATTACTCAACCGTGCCAAACCGATGTGGGAATGTCACATCATCGAGGGGATTGAAGGCAATCGTTTTGCGTTGTATTTTAAGATTCACCATTCTATGGTCGATGGGATAGCGGCGATTCGTTTGGTCAAAAAATCGCTATCAGAATCGCCAACCGAGCGGATTAGCTTGCCAATTTGGTCGCTAATGACCCGTCATCGTCATCAACTCGATGCGTTGATACCAGAAGATAAATCCCTTCTGCGTGTCGTCAAAGAGCAAGCGCTGGCTATCCCACCTGCCATCAAAGCCTTAGGTAAAAATGTGGTAGAGCGATTTGACAAAGACTACATTACCACCACCCAAGCGCCAGATAGCCCCCTCAACCAACCGGTATCAAGCTCACGGCGTATCTCTGCCCAATCTTATGAGCTTATTCGTTTTCAAACCATCGCCAAACATTACGCCGTGACCGTCAATGATGTGATTTTGGCGATTTGCTCAGGCGCGTTACGCCGTTATTTGCTCGATATCAATGGCTTACCCAAAAAACCCTTGATTGCCTTTGTACCCTTATCACTGCGCGATGACAACGATAGCGCAAGCCAACACGTTGGCAATCAAATTACCTTTATTTTAGCCAATCTTGCCACTCACCTTGCCGACCCTGTTGCCCGGTTAAAGACGATTAATGGCAGCACCAAAAATAGTAAAAAACGCTTTTCACGGATGAAGCAAGCCTCGTCGATTATTTATAGTGGGGTTGCTTATAGCCGTTCAGGGTTGCAGGTACTTACGGGTCTGTTTCCCGATTATCGCGGTTTTAACTTGATTATCTCAAATGTACCAGGCTCGCATCAGCCATTGTATTGGCAAGGGGCAAAATTGCAGGCGCTGTATCCTGCTTCGATTGTGCTCAATGACCAAGCGATGAATATCACCTTGTGTACTTACGTGGATAAAATCGAGTTTTGTATCGTCACCTGTAGCCAAATATTGCCCCATAGCCAACGATTACTCGCCTATATGGAAGAGGAACTCAAGCAATTTGAATCGCTCATCAGCAATTAGGCTAATGCAAACTTTGACAATAAAAAACGGCAGTGACTGCCGTTTTTTATTGAAATAAACTTTATCTTATCTTTAGTGATTTAAGATTTTTGACAAGAAATCTTTCGCACGCTCGCTACGCGCGCCGGCAAAGAATTCTTCACGGCTGCAGTTTTCAACGATATGACCTTGATCCATAAAGATAATACGGTTGGCGACTTGGCGCGCAAAGCCCATTTCGTGGGTCACACACATCATGGTCATGCCCTCATTAGCAAGCTCAATCATCACCTCAAGCACCTCTTGAATCATCTCAGGGTCAAGTGCGGAAGTTGGCTCATCAAACAGCATTGCAATCGGGTCCATACTGAGCGCACGTGCAATTGCTACCCGTTGCTGCTGACCGCCTGACAACTCGGCAGGGTATTTTTTGGCATGCGCTAACAAGCCCACGCGGTCAAGATAACCCAAGCCTTTTTTCTGCGCTTCAGACTGACTACGACCCAGTACTTTGATTTGTGCCAAGGTCAAGTTTTCTAAGATGGATAAATGCGGAAACAGTTCAAAATGCTGAAATACCATCCCTACCCGGCTACGTAGTTTTGGCAAGTCGGTTTCTTTGGCGCCGACCGACATGCCATCAATCAAGATTTCACCTTGTTGAAAGGCTTCAAGCCCATTGACGGTTTTGATTAAAGTTGATTTGCCGCTACCTGATGGACCACAGATGACGGTCACATCGCCTTTGTGCACATGCGCGGTACAGTCGGTCAATACTTGAAAGTCGCCATACCATTTACTGATTTTGTTGACATTAATCATGATATCGGGACTGGCGTGTCCACTGTTTGATACCAAGCCACCAAATTCGTTGAGCCAGGTGGTTTCATCAATTTTAGTAACTACTGACATGTTATTTTCCTTTATTCAATATTGATTAAGCCATGCGAAAGCGTTTGCGTAGGTGGTTGACAGCGGTCGATGCGGTTAGACTGACCACAAAATAAAACGCCCCTGCCAGCAAGATATAGGGGGTTAGTAACCCCATCAAGTCACCGCGCACGTATGAGGCTCGGAAGAAATCCACCAAGCCAATCGCAAACACCAAGGTGGTATCTTGGAACAAAATAATCGACTGCTGTAGAAGTAGCGGAAACATCTTGCGAAACGCTTGTGGCAAAATAATAAAGCGCATGGTCTGACCATAAGTCATACCCAAGGCTTTAGCAGCATTGACCTGTCCTTTGCCAATTGATTGGATACCCGCACGTACAATCTCAGAAAAATACGCGGCTTCAAACACCATAAATGCCACCACGCACGAAGTAAACGCGGTATCCAACGTCAAATACGTGCCCGTCACCAAGTTGTACACCATCGGCACAGCAAAATAAAACCAAAGCAATACCAACAGTAGCGGCACTGAACGGAAAAAGTTGACATACAGCTTGGCAGGCACGGCTAAAATACGAATGCCCGACAACCGCATCAAGGCTAAAATCGTACCCAGCGCCAAACCGCCAATGATAGCTAAAAATAACACTTTGAAGGTGATCCATAAGCCACCCATCAACCCTGGCATTGCGGCTTGTAATTCCATCATATTCATGCGCCACCCCCATCGATTTGACCTTTGATGCGTAATTTTTTCTCAAGCCAAGTCATAAAATAAATCAACACCAAATTAAACAATAAATAAATAATCGTGGTAAAGGTATATACTTCGATATTGTTTTGGGTATATTCACTGATAGTTTTGGTTTGGCTAATCAGCTCAGTAACCCCGACCAATGAAGCGACCGAGGCATTCTTAAAACAGTTGGTAAGCTCAGAGCTCATCGGTGGTAAAATCACCCGAAACGCCTGTGGCAAGACGATATGGCGATACGTCTGTGGCAAGGTGAACCCGAGCGCATAGGCAGCATTGGTCTGCCCTTTTGGCAATGATTCAATACCTGTACGCACTTGCTCAACAATACGCGCCGCAGTAAATAACCCAAGACCAATACTTGCCGAAATCACCGCCGAGGTATTTGGGTCTAACTCTTGAAACCACCATTTTTGTAAGGCAGGTGTCAGCCAAGTAGGTGCCACATAAAACCAGAAGAATAACTGTATTAATAGCGGAATGTTACGAAAAAAACTCACATAAGCCGTACCAATCGCTCTAGCAGTTTTATTTGGTAAAGTACGCATAATACCTAAAATCGTACCGATAATTAAGGCAATCAGCCAGCCACTCCCACCAATGACCAACAGCCATTTAAAGCCTGTCAATAGCCACTGCCAGTAGACTTCGTTGCCTACACCTGTTGGTTGCAGCAACACGCCCCAATTCCAACTATAATTCATTGCCACCCCCAAAATCCTGTCTAGCAAATTGATTTACCCAAAAACTAAAACTGACGTAACCACAATTGATAGGTGATGACGTCAGTTTTATGTTGGATAGTAACCTTCCTAACCTAGTTTGTTGTTATCACATCAACTAAGGTTTTGTTGCACTTGCAATTGCATTGCTTGCAGATGCCACAGCGGTTGCCACATTACTAGCGCCCGTTGCTACTGCATTGACGGTAGCAGATGCGGCTGCATTAGCAACATCTTTTGGTTGCGCGCCATCATGTGGGTTTGCTAACAAGGCTTTTAAGTTGTCAGACATTTGGAAGTTCATGTTGATGTTTTTTGGTGGAATCGGTGACATGAACCATTTTTTGTAGATGTCGTTGATTTCACCTGATGAATAAGTCGCAACCAACGCATCATCGACTACTTTTTTAAATTCACTATCGTCTTTACGCATCATACAGCCGTAAATTTCATACGATTGTGGGGTACCAACAATGACCCATTTGTTTGGATCTTTGGCTTTGGCTTTTTCACCCGCAAGCAGTACGTCATCCATCATGAAGGCTGCCGCACGACCGCTTTCTAACATCAAGAAAGATTCGCCGTGGTCTTTGGCAGAAACGATGTTAATGCCCATTTTTTTGTCATCGTTGAGTTTTTTGATAAAACGCTCAGAGGTGGTACCTGCGGTAGTCACTAAGGTTTTGCCTTTTAAATCCGCAAAATCTTTGATGCCTGAATCTTTAGCGGTTAATAAGCGAGTACCAATCTCAAAGAAACCGTTTGAGAAAGCCACTTGTTTTTGGCGTTCTTCATTGTTGGTGGTTGAACCACACTCTAAGTCAACCGTACCATTTTGTACCAATGGGATACGAGTTTGTGAGGTTACTAGGTTGTAACGCACTTTAAGGTCTGGCATATTCAATTGTTTTTTGACTGCGTCAACAATTTTTAATTGGAGGTCATGGGCATAACCCACAGGTTGGTTGGGCGTACCTGCGATATAAGAAAATGGAATTGAGGAATCACGGTAACCTAGTACGATTTCCCCTGATTTTTTAATTTTATCGAGCGTTTTTTCACCAGTAGCCGCTGCCGCTGGTTGGCTACCTTCAGTCCCTGCCGCTTTGTTGTCGCTGGCTTTGTTACAACCTGCAAGACCTAATGCCATAATAGCAACAGTTGCTAAGGCGATTGGCTTTTTAGAGATTAAAATCATCCTATGATCCTTATCGTATGATACGTTCTTAGTTAATCTTTTCGCTGTGTGGCATTCAATGCCAAATCGAGTAAAAAGACTCCCCCCATCTCTTTATGCTTATCCTTCCCTGTCCTTCATCATCTCTCATTGCACCTATTAAAATTTGGCAAAACCTTGCACAATGACTGATAAAAAATAGTTTAGGATACTCAAAAGATTTAAAATGTGTGTTTATATAGTAAAAGAAATTAAAAACTACCACAAATCCACATAAAGTAGAAGAATAG
>NZ_DALZPW010000019.1:0-1302 GCF_032017425.1 Moraxella sp. CTOTU47618
TCTACCAAGTTTTTTTCTCCATTGTTGACAGCAGAGGTCACTAGTTACCCCATACCTCATCAGCAATCTCTTTAATTAAATCGAGTTTTGCCCATTGAGCTTCTTCAGTCAAAATATTACCTTCTTCGGTTGAGGCAAAACCACATTGGGGACTTATACATAACTGGTTAATATCTACAAACTGGGCTGCTTCTTTAATCCGCTCAATAATAACGTTTTTATCTTCCAAATCGCCTGTTTTTGACGTGACTAGACCTAGTACAACTTGCTGATTTTTGATATGTTGTAACGGTGCAAAATCTCCCGCGCGTTCACTATCATATTCTAAGAAAAAACCATCTACTCTGCAGGTACCAAACAACACCTCAGCAATAGGCGCATAACCACCTTCAGAGAACCAAGTTGAACGAAAATTACCACGACAAATATGCATGGTAATTTGCATATCATCAGGTTTGGCATCTACAATACGATTGAGTACCGTCACATAATTTTTAGCAACTTTATCCAAATCAATACCACGAGCCTCAAATTCCGCTCGTTTATCGAGCGAGCAAAACTGCCCCCAACTTGTGTCATCAAGTTGTAAATTACGTAGACCTAATGCATAAAATTTGTTTAACGCTTTAATGTATGCGTTAGCAATGTCATCAAATAGCTGGCTTTCTTCTTGGTAAAGGTCAATCGGCTGGTAATTTTCATCACGTATACAAGCCAATAAGTGCAGCATACTGGGTGATGGGATGGTGAATTTTGTTGGGTAATTACCCGCACAATCTTTTAAAAGTTGATAGGCTTTGACAAAGGGATGGTCGTCACTAAAGTCGATTTTACCCACAATGGCAATGGTGTTACCCTTAGGTTTCGCACCCTTAAACGCAACAGGAAATTTTTCAAGGCTAATCATCTCAATGCCATCTAGCCCCGCTAAAAAATCTAAATGCCACCACACACGGCTAAATTCACCATCGGTCACGGCGTGCAGTCCATGGCGTTTTTGTAGATTCACAAGATTTTGGATTTCGTCTTTTAGGATTTTGTCAAATGCCGCTTGGTTGATTTTGCCAGTTTGCAATTCGGTTTTGGCATTTTTTAGCGCGTCAGTGCGTAAAAATGACCCTACTACATCGTTACGGTATGGCGCTTGGGTTCGTGGGGTTGCCTGCGCAAATATTTAGCTCATAGTTGATTCGCTTTTGTTAAAAAACTTGAGGCGTGACTATAAGAGTTTTTAGCTAATGAGACAAACGCTGATTTTTCAAGGTAAAATGAATTGCGTTTAATGTTTTGACTACTAAACTG